>NZ_JBTJEQ010000080.1:0-10374 GCF_054456675.1 Jatrophihabitans sp. YIM 134969 | reverse complement strand
TCGGCGGCCCGCTGCGCCGCGGTCGGCTGCAGGCGACCGGCGCCGCCCGCGGCGAACTCGCCGGCGGCGGCGAGCTGCCACTCGGCCCACTCGCGGTGGAAGCTCTCGGCCTCGTGCAGCGCGTCGACGAGCGCGCGTGAGTCGGCGCCCGATCCGTGCGCCGCCTCGGCGACGTGCGCGACGTGCGCGCGGTCGGCGATCGCCCGGACCACGGCGACGTCGGTGAGCAACGCCTGGTCCAGCGGCACGAACGCCGTGGCCGCCGCGGTGACGGCCGCCACCGGCGACCGGCTGCCACGGCCGTCGTCCTCGAGCAGGTCCCCCGCGCGGCCGGTGGCGGCGGCGAGGGCCGACAGCGTCGTGCGCTCTCGGGTGACGAAGTCCTCCAGCTCCCGGGTGACGTCGGCGGTGCCGGCCTGCGGCAGCCGGGCGGCGACGGTGCCGCGGTGGGCGGCGAGCGCCGCGACGAGGGCGGCGACGTGGGGACGGGCGGTGGGCTGGGTCATGACGGACCTCCGTGGTCGGCATCGTGTTTATGCTGTAAACCGATTACCCGGCCGGGTTGCTGCGCAACCCGACGACCTCGTGCATCACACCTGTGGTCTCCGTGGGTGACCCCGTGCGTGAGACGGTGGGGTCCGGGACGACGAGAGGTGACGGACGTGGGTGTGGTCGACCGGCTCGACGGGTTCCAACGACGCCATCCGGGTGTCGGCTACCCGCTCGGGGTGCTCTACAAGTACGTCGACGACGGTGGCGGCTACCTCGCGGCGCTCATCGCCTACTACGCGTTCGTCTCGCTGTTCCCGTTGCTGTTGCTGCTCTCGACCGTCCTGGGCTTCGTGCTCTCGGGCCACCCGGCGCTGCAGGAGCAGGTGCTCGGCTCGGCGCTCGCCCAGTTCCCGGTCGTCGGCGACCAACTCGGTACGCCCAAGGCGATCGGCGGCGGGATCGTCGGTCTGGTGGTCGGCGTCCTCGGTTCGCTCTACGGCGGCCTCGGGGTCGCGCAGGCGCTGCAGCACGCGATGAACACGGCCTGGGCGGTGCCGCGCAACAGCCGACCCAACCCGTTCGCCGCGCGGGGCCGCAGTCTCGTCCTGCTGGCCACCGCCGGGTTGGCGTTGCTCGGGACCACCGTGCTGTCCTCGTTCGGCGCGAGCAGCCTGGGCTCACTGGGTGCGGTCGGCCGCGTGCTGCTGCTGGTCGCGTCGATCGCGATCAACGGCGTGGCCTTCGTGTTCGCCTTCCGGATCGCCACCACCCGCGACGTCACCGTGCGTGACGTCGCCGTCGGCGCGCTGCTCGCGGCGGTGGCCTGGCAGGTGCTGCAGACCGTCGGTGTCACCTACGTCCGCCACGTCGTGAACGGCGCCTCGGCGACCAACGGGGTGTTCGCGTTGGTGCTGGGGTTGTTGGCGTTCCTCTACCTCACCGCAGTGATCGTGGTGTTCTGCATCGAGATCAACGTGGTCCGGGTCGACCGGCTGCACCCCCGCGCGCTGCTCACGCCGTTCACCGACAGCGTCGACCTCACCGAGGGTGACGTGAACGCCTACACCGGGTCGGCCCAGGCCCAGCGCACCAAGGGATTCGAGGAGGTCGAAGTCCACTTCGGGACCCCTCCGCACCGCGCGGAGCCCGAGGAGTCCCCCGAACGCGAGGACGCCGCGACGTCCGAGGGTGGGTCAGGCGCGGCGTAGCGGCGCGACGTCGTCGAGCAGCAGGTCGAGGTCCCGGGCGAAGTCGGCGGCGGCGGTGTCCGCCGAGAGCAGGCCCGCGTTGGCGGCGACGGCCGGGTAGCCGTCGAGGTCGACCACGGCGGTCGACACGAGTGCGGCGACGACCGGCACGTCCGCGGGCGCGCGGACCGCGTCGACCGGCCCGTCCGCGCCGGCGGCGACCTCGCCGATCTGCTCGCCGGCCGCCTGCACCGCCGGCTCGTCGGCGACGGTCCGGGGGCCGGGGTCGGCCTCGAGGATCTCGCTGGCCGACGGCCCGTCGCCACGGCGCATGGCCTTGGCGGCGGCCCCGGCCCGTTCCACCCGCAGCCGGTCGGCGTCGCGCCGGTCGGCGTCGGGGGCCGACGCCCTGCTGGGCGCCGACGCCTCGCTCGGGAAGTCCAGGCCGAGCGCGGCCACCTCGAGCAGCAGGTGCCCGAGCAGGAACGTCGAGAACCGCTTGTAGACCGTGACGGCCGCGGGCGGCGGGAAGTGGTGGTCCTGCAGGCCGCGCAGGAACGCATCGACCCAGGACAGCGACCGGATCGGTGGCCGGATCCAGGGCGCGGCGGTCGGGTGGCTCGACACCAACGGGAACACGCGCGGGTGGGTCAGCGCCATCCGCCGGATGCCGTGGGCCAACCGGTCGAGGTAGTCGCGCCAGTCGTCGTCGTCCTGCCACTGGCTGTCGGGATGGGTGGCGACCTCGGAGACGATGTGGTCGACCACGCCGTCGAGCAGGTCGTGACGGCTGGGGAAGTAGCGGTAGAGCGCCATGGCCTCGACGTCCAGGGACGCGCCGAGCCGGCGCATCGTCAACGAGGCCAGGCCGTCGACGTCGATGAGGGCGATCGCGGCGCGCAGGATGTCGTCCTCGGACAGTCGCCGGTTGCCCCGGGGGGCGCTCACCGCGTCTCCGGCGGGAAGCCGTAGTGGCGGAGCAACGCCTCGGCGAGGTCGGCGGTCACCACCGGCCCGTCGGCGCGCGGGGCCGAGCGCACCTCGTCGGCACGGAACGGGACCACCACCCGGCCCGCGGCGTCGACACTCGCGGCCTGCACGGGGAGCACCGCGCGCCCGCCGCTGGTGAGCTCGAGGTCCAGCCAGCGGGCGGCCCGGCCGTCGGGGTCGACGTGCAGACCGGTCACGGCGCCCAGTTCCCGGCCGTCGGCGTCACGCACCACCGTGCCGAGGAGGCGGTCGTCGTCGGGCACCGTTCTCCTTCACACGTGGGCACCCCGCAGGTCTGCGGCGTGGATCAGACGGTCTCTTACCCGTCGAGAGGTTCGACGCACCGCATCAGCAGGGCGGAGGCGGCGACGGCCATCACCACCAGGGTGCGCCGTTCGGTGCAGGTCAGTGCACGCGGGTGGTGCGCGATCACGCACAGCGCCCCGATCGGGCGGCCGGCGTGGTCGCGCAACGGTGCGGCCGCGTAGAAGCGCACGGGGGCGACCTCGCCGGCGAACACGCTCGGCAACGAGGGGTCCTCACGGGTGTCGGGGACCTCGACGACGTCCCAGCCGTTCGTGGCGCCGTCCGCGCCCGCGTACTCGGCCGTGTGGCGGTCGACCAGCACGCCGCACAGGGTGTCGGACCGGGGCAGGGGCGGGTGGGGCTCGGGGTCGGAGCTGACCAGGACCTGGTGCTCGTCGCCGTCGAACAGGTGGACGCCGGCGTAGTCGACGTCGAGCAGGTCGCACAGGGTCTCGACCAGGACGTCGAGACCCGCGACCGCACCCGCGTCGGGGAGGGCGTGGAAGACGGCCGCGCCGACGCGGCGGTTGACGACGAGTTCGTGCGGGGGAACCACGGGACGTACCTCCGGGGCGGGGTGCGGGATGCCGACCTCGGGTCGGACGAGGATGACGGTCACGTGAGGTGTTCCGCGTCTCGGGGCCGACCCGGATCCTGTCGATCACCGGCCGAGACCGGCACCACGCCGAAGACGGTGTCCAAACCGGTCATGACCAGGAGTTTCCGGACCATCGGACGCGGGTGCGCGATCGTCATCGCGACCTCGGCGTCGTGGCAGGCGCTCCGCATCCGGACCAGCGTGCCGAGGCCGCTGGAGTCGAGGAACGTGACGCCACCCAGGTCCACGACCACGCGCTCGACGCGGGCACCGTCCGTTCCGCCGTGTCCCAGTTCCGCGGCCAGGACCTGGACGGGCTCGTCCCAGGTCGCCGTGTCCAGTGCGCCCTCGACCGTCACCACGAGGTCGGCCCCCTGTCGGACCGCGGTCACCCGCACGGTGCAGCCGGTGTGACCGTGGACGCGCCGGTTCGTGTGCTCGTGTCCACGACGGTCCCCCTTTGTGTGTCGCTCATTTCCCCCACATTTCGGCCGTGTCCCAGGTCACGGGTTTGGCGCGTGACGTTTACAGGGTAAACGGAGTCTGACCAGGTGAGGAGGTCGCCAGCCAGGCGGCCTCGCACCGCGGCCCGACACCAACCGGTGTCGACGCACAACCGGTCCGAGGAGGACATCATCATGAGCGCTCTGGACAACCTGAAGAACAAGGCCGAAGAGGTCGTCGGCGAGGTCAAGGAGAAGGTCGGTGCCGCCACCGACAACAAGGACCTCGAGGCCGAGGGCAAGAAGGACCAGGCGTCGGCGAACGTCAAGGACGCCGGCAGCAAGGTCAAGGACGCCTTCACCAACTGACGTTCCCTCGCGGAGCGGCCGGCGCCGTCGCGCCGGCCGCCCCGGGGACCCCCTCGGGTCCGTGGTTCGTCCTCACCGATCGACCCGTGGTCCGCACAGCCCCGGACTCCGGCTCGCGTCTCGTCGAGCCGGAGCGGGGTCGGCCCCGGCGCTGCCAGCGCCGGTGACGCCCGTCGGCGGTGCTGCACACCCGCCGCCGCCGCACCCGCGGCCCCGGCCGACCGCCTCGCGGTCTTCCCACTCCCTCGTTCGACCCGTTCCCTGCCACGTGCGGTCCACGCAGGTGTCGGGCGTTCCACCCTGCCCGTTTCCACGTTCCTGCTACGTCGACGGCGGGGTTCATCCCGCCTTTCCCATCCTTTTCCACTCTTTCCTGGAGGTCCAGCATGTCCAGCCCGTCCACCACCAGCGCGACGCCTGCCACCCACGCCGCGGGTGACGCCGACCGCAAGCCCGGGACCGACCTGGTCACCGCGCACGGTTCGACCACCATCGCCGACACCGTCGTGGAGAAGATCGCGGGCCTCGCCGCCCGTGAGGTCCGCGGCGTCCACGACCTCGGCGGCGCCGCGTCGCGCGCCTTCGGTGCGGTCCGCGAGCGCATCCCCGGCGCCCGTCGCAGCCTCGGCCAGGGCGTCAGCGTCGAGGTCGGCGAGCGTCAGGCCGCGGTCGACCTCGACCTCATCGTCGAGTACGGCGTGGCCATCGGCGACCTGTCCAAGCAGATCCGCCGCAACGTCATCTCCTCGATCGAGCGCATGACCGCGCTCGAGGTCACCGAGGTCAACATCGCCGTCACCAACGTCTACATCCCGGGCGACGACGACGACGAGGACGAGCAGAAGCCCGCGCGCGTCCAGTAACGCAGCACTCCTCACGCGGGTGCGGCGGCCTCGTCCGCCGCACCCGCGGCCTCCCACCACCACTCTCTGATCGGACTCGTCATGTCATCTCACCCCGGCGCCCTCATCGGTCTGTTCGTCGGTCTCGTCCTCGGTCTCGCCGGCGCCCTCGGCGGCTTCGGTGCCTTCCTGCTCGTGCTGGTCCTCGGCGCCGTCGGTGTCGCGATCGGCGCGGTCCTCGACGGTGACCTCGACCTCGCCGGTCTGCTCGGCAACCGCCGCGACCGGCTCGACCGGTGAACGCGCCGGTCCGGGTCGACGAGCGTCTCCCCGTCGAGCAGCGCGGGACCACCACCCTCGCCGACGCCGTCGTGGAGAAGATCGCCGCCACCGCCGCGACCGAGGTCGACGGCGCGCAGGGCCTCCGCCGTCACCTCGCCGGCCGCGCGGTGGGTTCGCCCGCCGTCCGGGCTGACGTCGACCTCGACGGATCGGTCGCGGCCCTGCGGCTGCAGATCGCCGTCGAGTTCCCGAAGCCTGTGCGCACGGTGACCCGTGACGTCCGCGCCCACGTCGTGGCGCGGGTCCGGGAGCTGTGTGACGTCACCGTCGACCACGTCGACATCACCGTCGCGGCCCTGCCGCGACCCGAGCAGGAGAGCAGGCGGGTGCAGTGAGCGTGCGACCTCCGCGTGGCCGGCGCGGCACCGCTGCGACCATCGCCGCGCTCCTCGGACTGCTGGTCTGCGCCGCAGGCGCGGTCGAGGCGCTGTACCTCGCCACCACCGACGCGACCTGGGGATTCACGTCCTCGTCGCTGTCGGACTTCCTCGGCCGGACCACCCTCGGATCGACCGCGGTGCTGGTCACCGCGATCGTCCTCGCCGTGCTGGGGGTGCTCGCCCTGCTCGCCGGGGTCCTGCCGCCGCACCGCCGGCTGATCGAGCTCGACGGCGACGACGCGACGGTCGCGACCGGGCTGACCCGGCGCAGCCTGCGCCGCACGCTGCGGGCAGCCGCCGAGAGCGTCGACGGGATCGGCGACGCGCCGGTCACCGTCGGTCGACGTCGGGTCGTCGTCAAGGCCAGCACCGCGCTGCGCCACACCGACGGCCTCACCGACCGGGTCGACACGGCCGTCCGCAACCGCCTCGACGACCTGCGCCCGCGCCGTGCGCGCCGGGTCAAGGTCCGCCTCGACCGGAAGGAGAGCTGAGATGCACCAGCGCACCGCACGAGGCAACCGCCTCGGTCTGCTCGTCCTCGGCATCCTGCTGCTGGCCGGCGGTGTCGCGCTGTTCGGCGCCCACCAGGGCTGGTACGGCGCCGGCGGACCCGACACCGCGGTCTACCCCGACTCCGCCGCCTCCTTCGTGGACGACAACAGCGGCTGGCTGTGGCCGGTCGCCGCGGCCGTCGCCATCATCGTCGGCCTGGTGTTCCTGCGCTGGCTGCTCGTGCAGCCGCGCACCGACTCCGTGCGACGCCTCATCGCCGACAGTGACGACGGCGGTGACGGCTCCGACGGTGCCGGGCGCACCACGCTGACCAGCGGTGCGGTCGCCGACGCGGTCGAGGCCGACGTCGAGACCGTCCGTGGCGTGCGCCGGAGCAACGCCACCCTGACCGGCCCGCGTGACGCGCCGTCGCTGTGGCTGTCGGTCACCACCGCCGCCGACGCCGACCTCGGTCGGTTGCGCCAGCACCTCGACACCCAGACGCTGCCCGCGGTGCGGGCGGCACTCGAACAGCCCGACCTGCCCGTCCAGATCACCGTTGCAGTGAGCAACCGTGAAGCCGGCCGGGAAGTGAACTGACCACGTCGTTGCACTGAGCAACGAACCAACTCTCACAGGAAGAAGGAAACACCGTCATGGAAGCCGTCCGCCGCTGTCTGGCCGAGTTCCTCGGCACGGGCTTGTTGGTCATCGGTGGTGTCGGCGTCGCCGTGCTCGCACCCGAGGCCGGCCCGCTCGGCATCGCCCTGGCCTTCGGGCTGACCCTGTTGGTCCTGGCCTACGCCATCGGACCGGTGTCCGGGTGCCACATCAACCCCGCCGTCACCCTCGGCATGACCCTCACGGGTCGGCTGAACCCGGTCGAGGCCGTCGGGTACATCGTGGCGCAGGTGCTCGGCGCCATCGGCGGTACCGCCGTCGTGTACGCCGTCGCGAGCAACCGCGCCGGCTACACCGAGGCGACCGACGGCATCGGCGCCAACGGCTGGGGCGCCGCGTCCAGCGGTGGGTACGGCCAGACCGCGGCGATCATCGTCGAGGTCGTCCTGACCTTCCTGCTCGTCTACACCGTGCTCACCGTCACCGCGAGCACCGTCAACGCCGCCACCGCGGGTCTGCCCATCGGGTTCGCGCTGCTGGTCTGCCACCTGGTCGCCGTGCCGATCGACGGCACCTCGGTCAACCCGGCCCGCAGCATCGGCCCGGCCCTGTTCGCCGGCGGTGACGCCATCTCCCAGCTGTGGGTGTTCCTGGTCTTCCCGCTGATCGGCGCCGTGGCCGCCGCGCTCGTCTTCCGGTTCCTGCCCAAGCCCGTGCTCGGTGGCGCCGACGCCCGACACGAGGACTCGACGGCGACGCCCGCCTCGTCCACTCCCGTGGCGGCGGCCCGGTGAGCGCCAAGCGCAACGCCTTCGTCGCCCTCGGGTGGCTGGTGTGGAAGCTGCTGGCGTTGGTCGGCGTGCCGGTCGCGCGGCGCAAGCTGGAGGAACGCCGGGTCGCGCAGGGGCGCACCCGGCGCCGCGAGGCCGTGACGTCGCTGCTGCGTCGTCGCCGCTGAACCCACCTGTTCCGGCGTCAGCGCCGGGGTCGAGAACACGGCCCCGGCGCTGACGTCTGCCCGGGGTCGGACACCCGGTCGGTAGCGTGCCGGGCGTGACGCTGCTGGGTCCGGGCGAGATCCGCGCCCTCGCGGCCGAGCTGGGCGTACGGCCCAGCAAGACGCGGGGCCAGAACTTCGTCCACGACGCCAACACCGTGCGGCGGATCGTCGCCGCGGCGGACCTGGTCGCGGGGGAGCGGGTGCTCGAGGTCGGCCCCGGCCTCGGGTCGCTGACCCTCGCGTTGGCCGACGCGGGCGCGGACGTCACCGCGATCGAGATCGAACCGGCGTTCGCCGCCCGCCTGCCCCTCACCGCGGCCGAGCGGGGCGTGGGGCCCGACCGCCTGACCGTGGTCGAGGCCGATGCGCTGCAGGTGCGCGAGGTACCCGGCCCGCCGCCCACCGCGGTGGTCGCGAACCTGCCCTACAACGTGGCTGTGCCGATCACCTTGCACCTGCTCGAGGCCGTGCCGACCCTGCGCCACGGGCTGGTGATGGTGCAGGCCGAGGTCGCCGACCGGATGGCCGCCCCGCCCGGCTCGAAGATCTACGGCGTGCCGAGCGTCAAGATCGCCTGGTACGCCGCGGCGCGCCGGGCGGGCACGGTGCCGCGCGGGGTTTTCTGGCCGGTGCCGAACGTCGACTCCGCGCTGGTCGCGTTCGACCGTCGCGACCCCCCGGTCACCACCGCCACCCGGCAGCAGGTCTTCGCGGCCGTCGACGCCGCCTTCGCCCAGCGCCGCAAGACCCTGCGGGCGGCGCTCGCCGGCCTGGCCGGCTCGGCCGCCCGCGCCGAGGACGCGTTGCGCGCCGCGGACATCGACCCCCAGCGTCGCGGCGAGACCCTCGACGTCACCGAGTTCGCCCGCCTCGCCGAAGCCCTCGCCCGCCTCTGACCCCGCCGCGAGGGCGACGGACGGGGTGGTGCGGGTCAGGAGCGGGGGCGCCCGGTGGCGGCGAGCTGGCGCTGGTCGCGGTCGTAGAGGGTCTGGGTGATGGCGGCGGCGACGCCGGTCCACGCCCGCTTCGACGCCTCCGACAACTCGTCCCACCGGATCGGGCCGCCCTCGGCGATGTGCGGGTCGTACGGCACCTCGACCACCGCGCGGGTGCGGGCGCCGAAGTGCTTGACCAGCTCGCTCTGCACGACCTGGTCGACGGTCGGCTCGGCCGCGGTGAGCACGGTGATGGCGTCGCGCGCCAGTTCGTCGCGCCCGGTCTGGGCCAGGTGGTCCAGCACCCAGGACCCCGAGTAGCCGACGTCACGCTGGTAGGTCGACACCACGACGATCTGGTCGGCGTGGTCCACCGCCGCCTGCCAGTTCGTGGACCGGACGTTGTTGCCCGTGTCGATGATGATCATGCGGTAGAAGCGCTGCAGCACCTTGTGGATGCGCTTGAACTCGACCTCGCCGATCTGCGCCATGTTGCCGGGGTTGTCGTCGGAGACCAACGCGTCGAACTGGGCGTCGCCCTGCGCGCGCATGTAGTAGCCGAGGTCGCCGACCCGGGCCTCGGACCGCTCGAACTCGTCGAGCCGGCCGAGCAGGTCCCACGCGGTGGTGCGCTGGTTGTCGTCGTTGGTGGTGCGGACCGCGAGCGTGCCGCGGGTCTCGTTGTTGTCCCAGCCGACGATGTAGCCGCCCCGGCGGACCCCGAGGGCCGACGAGACGCAGATCGTGGTGGGGGTCTTGCCCGCGCCGCCCTTCGGCTGGATGACGACGACCGTCATCGGCCGGGAGAAGCCGCGCTGGGCGTTGAGTCGCGCCTGCCGGTCGGCCAGTTCGGCCTGCGACGGCCGCGGCTTGTAGAGGCCCCCGGACATCCGGGCGAGCCGACCGCGGAAGCCCCACGTCGCGGGCTTCTCCAGCGTGCGGGGCCGCGTGCTCACCAGCAGGTCCTCGGGCCGCGGCATGACGGGCGGCGGCGGAGTGCCGCCGGCCGCGTGGACCGGGCCTCCACCGGCGTTGGGCCAGCCGGCCGGGGCGCCACCGTTCGGGCCGCCGGCGAATCCCTGCTGGGCGTCGGCGGGCGGTGCACCCCAGCCGGACGCCGCACCGGGGTCGGAGCCGTTGGGCGGCGTGGCCGGGGCGTCGGGCAGGGGTGCCGCGGCGAGTCGGGCCGCGTACTGCGGCACGTCGGACATCGACTCCGGCAGTTCCGGCTGCGGCGGCCGGGGCGTGGGCGGGGCCTCGGCCGGCGTGTAGACCTCTGCGGGCGACAGCGGCGGGGCCTGCTGCGGCGGGGCCGGCTGCGGCGGGGCCGACTGCGGCGGGACTTGCTGCGGCGGGACCCGCTGGCCCGACGGC
>NZ_JBTJEQ010000079.1:0-11041 GCF_054456675.1 Jatrophihabitans sp. YIM 134969 | reverse complement strand
TCACCGCCCGGTTGGCGTTGATCTCGCCGCGCCCGTAGAAGCCGTTCTTCGTGGTCGGCCCGGCACACGTCGCGTCGTAGGTGACCACCGCGCCGGTCGTGGTGACGAGCGGCGCCACCGGCCGGGCGACCGCACGCGGCGCCCGCCGCACCGAGGCGGACACCGACGACCGTTCGGCGGTCCCGCGGGGCGGGCCGGCGTCGGTCGCCCTCTCGCCGGGCACGTTCGCCGCCCCGGCGGTCCTCGCGGCGTGCGCCGTCGTCGTGGTGCTGCTGTCGACGCGGAGCACAGGTCCCGGGGACCTCCCGACCTGGTCGACCTGGGCGACCGGAGCCGCGCTGCTGCTCGCGGGCGTCGTCGCCGCCGTCCGGCCCGGCGTGGGCCGCCTCGAGAGGTGGGGCCGGATCGCAGGCGCCTTCGTCGGCGGCTGCGGCGCGTTCGTCCTCGCGGTGAGCCTGGAGTTCGCGGTCGACGTCGCGGCCGTGTGCGGTCTGGTCGTCGCCACCGCGGTCGCCATGCTCGGCCGGGTCTCGGCGGTCCGCCAGGGCGTGTTCGACCCGTGGATCACCGTCACCGCGGTCGGCACCGGTGCCCTGGCGGTCGAGGCCGCGCTCGCGATCACCCTGTCGTGGCCGACCTACGTGGGGCCGCTGCTGCTGGCCGGTGTCTCCCCGCTGGTGATGCGCGCGTTGCCCGCCCTGTCCCTCGACGTCCCCGAGGAGCAGTTGATCGACACCGAGAGGTTGTCGAACACCTCGTGGTCGGCGCGCACCGGCGTCAAGCGTCGGCGGCGACCGTTGCGTCAAGCAACGGTCGAGATCATCACCCGGCGGGCCAGCGGGATCGTGGCCGCAGGCATCGTCGCCGTCGCGGTGTCCTCCTCGGTCGGCTACGGCATCGCGGTGCGGTCCGCGATGCCCGGTGCGCTCGCGCGGTGGTCGTTGCTCGCCGAGGGGATCCTGCTCGCCGTCGGCCTCGGACTCGCCACGCGCACCATGCGAGACCGCTTCGGCAAACGGATCCTGCGCTTCGCCGCGGCCGCGATCGCGCTCGAGACCGGCTACTACCTGCACCTGCGCCTGCACGACACCGGGGACGTCGTGCTGGTCGTGCTGCTGGTCCTCGCGGCGCTCGGCGCGATCGGTGTCTCGCTCGCCCTCGACTCCGGGTGGCGTTCGTTGCGCCTGTCACGGATCGCCGACGCGATCGAGGGTTTCTGCGTCGTCTTCGCCCTGCCGGCCGCGTTGCTCGCGGCCGACGTCGTCGCGGTGCTGCGGCAGGCCGCCTCGTGACCCGCACCACCAGAAGGAGCACCTCGTGACCGTCACGCACCACGCCCCACCCCCGGTCGGGTCGCTCGTCCGCGTCACGATCACCGCGGGCGACCGCCGCCTCGACGTCGGCGCGCCCGGCAGCGTCCCGGTCGCGGAACTGGTGCCCGAGTTCGCCCGCGAACTCGGGCAGCTGGACCCCGAGACCGTGTGGGGCGGCTACCGCCTCATCCGGGCCGACGGCACGGCGGTCGACGTCGACCGCGGGTTGCAGGCCCAAGGCATCGGCGACGGCACGGTCCTGTCCCTGGAGTCCGGCGCGACCGCGGTCGCACCCAAGGTCTACGACGACGTCGTCGAGGCCGTCGCCGACGTCGTCGAGGGTCAGTTCGCGCCGTGGACCGCTCGCAACGCCGCCCAGACCGCTGTCGGCACGGCCATCGCCCTGTTGCTCACGGCCGCGCTCGGGCTCGTGCTCATGAGCGACCGCCGCATGCTCACCGTCGCGCTGGCCGGCGCCGTCGCCGTGGTGTTGCTCGGCGCGGCCGCAGTCGTCAGCCGGGCGCGGGGAGACCACGCCTCGGCGCTCGCGATCGCGCTCACGGCCACGGTGTTCGGTGGCGTGGCCGGACTGGTGGTCGACGACGGCGCGGTGGTGGGCCTGCCGGCCGCGTTCGCCGGTCTCGGACTGGTCGTGACCGCGGCGATCGGCGTGGTGGTGCTCGCCGACGACCGTGGCCCGCTCGCCGCACCCCTCGGCCTCGGCGGGGTGCTCGTCGTCGTCGGGCTGCTCGTCGACGTCGCCGAGATCTCCGCGGCCCGCGTCTACCCGATCGCCCTGGCCCTGGCGGTCGCCGCGGCGGTCGCCCTGCCGTGGCTCGCGACCTCGTCGTCGCGGCTGCGGGTGATCTCGCCCCGCAGCGAGGTCGAGATCTTCGCCGACCAGCCCCCGATCGACGCCACCGGCGTCGGCACCCGCACGCGGCAGGGCCAGGAGCTGCTCGTCGGACTCGCGGTGGCCACCGGCACGGTCGTCATGGCCATGACCCCGGTGCTGGTCGCCACCGGGGTGGTCGGCACCGCGCTCGCGGCGGTCGCGATCGGCCTGACCATCCTGCGCAGCCGTCTGACGCGGACGCGTGCCGCCGTGGTCGCGACGATGGTCACCGCCATGCTGGGTCTGGTCGAGATCGGCGTGCTGGGCGCGTTGCTGCACCCCGACTGGCGCCCGGTGCTGGTGGTGGTCTACGCCGTCGTCGCCGCGGTCGTGCTCACCGTCGTGTCGATCGCGCCCAAGCCCCGCGTGCGGCTCGGCCGGATCGCCGACGCCCTCGAACTGTCCGGCACCATCGCGTTGCTGCCGCTCGCGGTCGTCACCGCCGGCATCATCGGCCTGATCCGCTCGTAAGGGACCCGCGACATGGCATCGAAGAAGGACCTCGTCGAGGGGCAGTCGTTCAGCCGTCGGCGCCTCATCACCGCGTTCGTGAGCGGCGCGCCCGGTGGCCGCGAGGTGGAGCCGGGCAAGCCGTTGCGCGCCGTGGTGGGCGGCGTGGTGCTCTCGGCGATCCTGGTGGTGGGCGCCCTCGCGGCCGGCCTGCTCGCGCCGACGCTCCCGGACGGTTGGGACCAGGGCAGCCTGGTGATCGCGAAGGACACCGGCGCGCGCTACGTCGCCTTGGACGGCACGCTCTACCCCGTCATCAACACCGCGAGCGCGCGCCTGCTCGTGCCGTCGGGCTTCAAGGTCGTCTCCGCCGACTCCGACAAGCTCACCGACAGCAAGCGGGGGCCGACCCTCGGCATCGTGGGCGCGCCCGACGCCCTGCCCACGCCGGACTCCCTGGTCGACACGGGGTGGACGTCGTGCACCAGCCAGCTGCAGGGGACCGGCACCCGGATCGGGCGCTCCCCCGCCGCCACCGAGGTCAGTGACCAGGCGATCGTCGCGACGGTCGACGGCACCGACGCCGCCGAGACCTACCTGGTCGACAACGGCTTCCGCTACCGGATCCCGTCCGCGTCCGTCGTCCCGTTGCGACGCCTGCTGGCGCTCGACAACGCGCCCGAGTACACGGTCACCGCCGAGTGGATCAACCTGTTCGCGTCCGCGCCCGACGTCGGGTCGTTCGCAGTGCCGTCGGCGGGTAAGTCGCTCGCCGGCGTCGACGAGCTGCCGTCCACCGCGACCGTCGGCCAGGTCATCGCCGACAGCGCGAACCAGGACCGGCCCTACCTGCTGCTCGACGGCGGCCGGATCGCGCCGCTGACCCCGTTCGCCTACGCGATGTACCGGATCAACGCCGACACCGGCGGCACGAACGACCGGCCCGTCCCCGTACCCGGCGCCACCTTCGCCGATCTCGGCCGCGCCGACCCGGTGTGGCCGTCGGCCTGGCCGACCGAGGTCCCCACACCGCTCTCCGGCGTGCCGTGCGCGCTGTTGAACGCGGGCACCGGCGGCATCAAGCCGACCGTCAAACTCGCCGCGAGCAGTGACGACCCACCCGACAACCGCACCACCAGCGTCGTGGTCGACCCCGGCGCCGGCGCGCTCGTCCGCGCGATCGGCGTCGCGTCGATCACGAACGGAGCGGTGTTCCTCGTCGACCAGACCGGCGTGAAGTTCCCGGTCCAGAGCACCGACCAGAACAGCGATCCGGTGAGCCAGCTCGGCTTCAGCCGCGACGACATCGTGCCGGTGCCGCAGGCCTGGACCGCCCTGCTCGACGACGGGCCCACACTGTCGGTCGCGGACGCCCGCAAGGCCGTGAGCGCGGCGGGAGCCGGCAAGTGAGAGCCCGCCGGACGGCAGCGGGACTCGCGGTCGTCGCGGCGACGCTCCCGCTCACCGTGCTGGTCGGTCCGCCCGCCGGGGCGCGCGTCCCGTCCCTCGTGGCGCCGGGCGACTGCGATCCCACCGTGAAGAAGCTCGTGACCGCCACACCGCCCGCACTGCTGCAGCTCGGCTCGTCGGCGGCGAACACCGTCGCGACCGGCGAGGGGATCACGGTTGCGGTCGTCGACTCCGGCGTGGACGCGAACAACCCGCACCTGACCGGCGGTGTCGTGCAGCCGGGCGTCGACCTCTCCGGCGCCCGCACCCCCAACGGCCAGACCGACGTCTCCGGTCACGGGACGGCCGTCGCGGGCGAGATCGCGGCCCGTCGGATCGCCGGGTCCGGGGTCGTCGGCCTCGCTCCCGACGCCACGATCCTGCCGATCCGCGTGTACACCAAGGCGGAGGAGGACATCTCGCAGGACGAGCTGGGCATCACCCAGTTCGCTCCGACCGCCGCCGGGATCGCCAACGGCATCAACACCGCGGCCCGGTCCGGAGCCAAGATCATCAACGTCTCGATGAGCACGCCGACCGACAGTGCCGACCTCCGCGGCGCGGTCCGGTACGCGACCAGCAAGGGCGCGCTCGTCGTCGCGAGCGCCGGGAACCGCAACCAGAGCGACGACAAGACCAACACGCCGCGTTACCCCGGTGCCTACCCGGAGGCGTTGGCCGTGGCCGCGATCGACAACTCGGGCAGCGTCACCGACGACTCGATCCACGGCTCGTACGTCGACGTCGCCGCTCCGGGCGTCGACGTCCTCACCGCGTACTTCGGCGTCGGCGACTGCCAGCTGGCCAACGACTCCGCGTCGACCAGTTACGCCACCGCGTACGTGAGCGCGACCGCCGCCCTCATCGCCCAGGCCCACCCGACCGAGACCCCCGCCCAGTGGCGGTACCGACTGGAGGTCACCGCCCAGCGGGTGCGCCCCGACACCCGCGACGACTTCGCCGGGTGGGGCAACATCCAGCCCTACGAGGCGCTGACCTTCGTCTCCGACGGCACCGCCGCCGGACCGCAGGACCCGGCCGCGAGCACCCGGCCGACCCCTCCCGCGGTCGTGCAGTCGATCGCGCCGCCGGTGGCGGAGACACCCGACCACACGGCCCGCGACCAGACCCTGTGGCTGACGCTCGGTGGGGTCGTGGCCGTCCTGGTGCTGGCGCTGGTCGCCCTGTTGCGGCGTGATCGCGGGCGACGTGACCGCGCGAAGGTCACGCCACCTGCCGGCGTGCGCTGACGAACGCGGCGACGCACCGGTCGACGTCGTCGTCGGAGTGCGCAGCCGACAGCTGCACCCGGATCCGCGCCTTCCCGCGCGGGACGACGGGGAACGAGAACGCGACGACGTAGACGCCCTCGGCGAGCATGATCTCGGCGACCTGGGCGGCGAGGCGTGCACCGTCGTCACCGGGGAACATCACCGGCACGATCGGGTGCTCACCGGGCAGCAGGTCGAACCCGGCCTCGGTCATCGCGGCACGGAACCGCTGGGCGTTGCGGGTGAGGGTCTCGCGCGCGGCGGCGGACCCCGAGGCGAGGCGCACCGCGGCCCGCGAACCGGCGACGACGCTGGGGGCGACGGCGTTGGAGAACAGGTACGGACGCGCCCGCTGCCGCAGCAGGTCGATGATCTCCTGGCGCCCGCTCACGTACCCGCCGGACGCTCCGCCCAGCGCCTTGCCGAGGGTGCCGGTGACGACGTCGACGCGGTCGGTGACTCCGCTGCGTTCAGGGGTTCCGGCCCCGGTGGCACCGACGAAACCGACGGCGTGGGAGTCGTCGACCATGACCATCGCGCCGTAGCGGTCGGCCAGGTCGCAGATCTCGTCGAGCGGCGCGAAGTAGCCGTCCATCGAGAACACCCCGTCGGTCACGACCAGCACGGTGCGTGCGGATTCCGACGCCTTCTGCAGCTGTTCCTCGAGATCGGCGGTGTCACGGTTGCGGTAGCGGTACCGCTGCGCCTTGGACAGCCGGACGCCGTCGATGATGCTGGCGTGGTTGAGCTCGTCGGAGATCACGGCGTCCTCGGCGCCCAGCAGGGTCTCGAACACTCCCCCGTTGGCGTCGAAGCACGACGAGAACAGGATGGTGTCGTCGGTGTCGAGGTAGGCCGAGAGTTCGCGTTCGAGGTCGCGGTGCTGGGTCTGGGTGCCGCAGATGAACCGCACGCTGGCCATGCCGAAACCCCAGTCGTCGAGGGCGCCCTTGGCCGCCGCGACGATCTCGGGGTGGTCGGCCAGACCGAGGTAGTTGTTGGCGCAGAAGTTCAACACGTCGCGCCCACCGGTGTCGACGTGCGCGGACTGCGGCGACCCGATCAGCCGCTCCCGCTTGGTCAGACCGGCGGCGTCGATCCCCGCGAGCTCGTCGACATAACGTTGTTGCGTCGTAGCACTGTACAACGTTCCAACCCTTCCGTGATGGGGTCGTTCAGTCCCAGGACATGACGACCTTGCCCCCGACGCCGGCGGCGGCGGTGGCGAACGCCAGTTCCCAGTCGGTGTGGTCGAACCGGTCCGTGACCACGCTGCCGATCGCGGCCGTGAGCGTGGGGCTCGAGGCGAGCATCGCGCTCATCTCGTACCAGGTCTCGTACATCTCGCGGCCGTAGATGCCCTTGAGCGTGATCATGTGGCTCACGACCCGGGCCCAGTCGATGTCGATCGGCGCACTGGGCAGGCCGAGCAGCGCCACGCGCGCGCCGTGGTTGAGGTTGTCGATCATCTCCGGCAGCGCCGACGGGTGCCCGGACATCTCCAGGCCGATGTCGAAACCCTCGCGCATGCCGAGGGTCCGCTGGGCCTCGGCGACCTCTCCCGGTCGCACCGCGAGGTCGACCCCCACGCCGCGGGCGAGTTCGAGGCGTTCCTCGCGGACGTCGGTGGCCACGACGAACCGGGCGCCGACGTGCCGGGCGACGGCCGCCGCCATGATGCCGATCGGGCCCGCCCCGGTGATGAGCACGTCCTCGCCGACGAGCGGGAACGACAGCGCGGTGTGCACGGCGTTGCCGAACGGGTCGAAGACCGCGCCGAGGTCCGGGTCGAAGCCGTCCGGCAGCACCCAGACGTTGGACTCGGGCAGCACGACCAGTTCGGCGAACGCACCGTCGCGGTTCACCCCGAGGTTCGAGGTGCGGATGCACATGTGCCTGCGCCCGGCCCGGCAGTTGCGGCACGTTCCACAGACCACGTGCCCCTCGCCGGAGACCAGGTCACCGACCTGCACGTCGCGCACGGCGGCGCCGACCTCGACCACGGTGCCGCTGAACTCGTGCCCGGCCACCAACGGGGCGTCGACGGCCTTGGCCGCCCAGTCGTCCCACCGCTCGATGTGCAGGTCGGTGCCGCAGATCCCGGTGCGCCGGACCCGGATGAGCACGTCGCCCGGCCCGGGTCGGGGGTCGGGCCGGTCGACCAGTTCGAAGCCCGGTCGTCCGGCCGTCTTCCAGAGTGCCTTCACGGTCGGGCGCTCAGGCGGTGTCGCCGAGCAGGGCGTCGACGAACTGTTCGGGGTCGAAGGGCGCGAGGTCGTCGGGGCCCTCACCGAGGCCGACGAGCTTGACCGGGACGCCGAGTTCGCGTTGCACGCTGATCACGATGCCACCCTTGGCCGTGCCGTCGAGCTTGGTGAGCACGATGCCGGTGACGTCGACGACCTCGGTGAACACCCGCGCCTGCATGAGGCCGTTCTGACCCGTGGTGGCGTCGAGCACCAGCAGCGTCTCGTCGACCGGCGCCTGGCGTTCCACGACCCGCTTGACCTTGCCGAGCTCGTCCATGAGGCCGACCTTGGTGTGCAGCCGACCGGCGGTGTCGAGCAGGACGGTGTCGACCTTGCGCTCGGTGCCCTGCTTGACGGTGTCGAACCCGACGCTCGCGGGGTCCCCGCCCTCGGGGCCACGGACGGTCTCGGCGCCGACCCGCTCGCCCCACGTCTGCAGCTGGTCCGCGGCCGCGGCGCGGAAGGTGTCGGCGGCGCCGAGCAGCACGGTGCGGCCGTCGGCCACGAGCAGGCGGGCGAGCTTGCCGCAGGTGGTGGTCTTCCCGGTGCCGTTGACCCCGACCATCATCACGATGCCGGGGTGCTCGGCGTGCGGGGCGGTGTGCAGCGTGCGGTCCATGGTCGGGTCGATGGCCTTGACCAGTTCGTCGGCGAGCAGCGCCCGCAGCTCGCCGGCACTGCGGGTGCCGAGCACCTGGACCCGCGTCCGCAGGGCGGTGACGATCTCCTGGGTCGCGGCCACGCCGACGTCGGCGGTCAGCAGCGCCTCCTCGACCTCGTCCCACGACTCCTCGTCGAGGTGGTCGCGCGAGAGCACCGAGAGCAGACCGCGGCCGAGGCCGCTCTGGCTCCGGGCCAGCCGCGCCCGCAGCCGTTGCAGGCGGGTGCCGGCGGCCTCCGGGACGTCGAGTTCCGGCTGGGCCGGCACGTCGACCGTGGGCAGGTCGACGCCGGTCGTCCCGGTCGCCCCGCCGTCGATGCCCGGCACGGTGGGCAGCTCGACGGTGGTCGTGACCGCACCCTTGGCGGCGTCACGCGGGACCTCGGCGTCGTCCCCGACCCCCGGCGCGTAGTCGACCCCCGGCCGCGGCGCCGTCGGCCGTTCGAGGGTCGCGGTGCCACTGCCCCGCCCCCGGACGACGGCGAACGACACGGCCGCGACGACGAGCACCGCGGCCACGACGATGACGATCCAGATCCACGCATCCACGGCGTCCAGTCTCCCAGGCGTGGTCGCGGGGCCCCGGCGGCCGGGTCGCGCCCGGGCGTCCGGCCGCGCGGGTGCGCCGGGTCAGGCGGGCTTGAAGACCCCGCCGGCCTGCCACTCCGACCACGGGACGTTCCAGTCGCCGTAGCCCGCGCCCACGGTCATGGCCGGGCCGTCGGCGTTCGGGTACTCGAACACGTCGCCGATCTCGAAGGTGTCGAAGAGGTTCTGGGCGTCGGCGGGCAGCAGGTTGGTGCAGCCGTTCGAGGTCGAGCGGTGCCCGATGTTGCCGATGTTCCACGGCGCCGAGTGCAGGTACTCGCCGCCGTAGGTGAGGCGCTGGGTGTACTTGACGTGCGGGTCGTCGTAGCCCGGGCCGGTCATGCGGATGTCCAGGCCCTTCTCCATGATCACCTTGACGCCGCGGGCGGTCGGGGTGTCCGGGGCGCCGAGGCTGACCGGGTAGGTGCCGAACGGCTTGCCGTCGGCGGTGACCGTCATCTGCAGGGTCGAGGCGTCGATGCGGCCGAGGTAGGCGACCCCGGTCTCCATGTCGAGGGTCAGCGAGTTCTCGAAGTAGAAGTTGCCGCCCTCGGTGTCCTTGCCCGCCAGCACGTTCGCCACCGGCAGGTCCATGTGGATCTTGGCGTGCGCGGGCCAGTACTTCTCGGGCCGCCAGTGCGCCTCGTAGACCGACCCGTCGCCCCGCGCGGTCGACTGCCAGTACCAGTTGCCCTCGACCGGTTCGCCGTTCACGGTCACGGTCGTGGCGGCGTTGAACGCCTTGGCGTCCGTGATCTGCTGGTCGACGAAGGCGATGATCGGCATCCCGACCCCGCGGACGTCACCGTCGGCGTTGAGCAGCGACACGTGCACGGCGGTCGTGAGCTTCGGGGTCGGCGTGGGCGTGGGGGTCGGGCTCGACGGCGCCGTGGTGGTCGGGGTCGACGACGCCGATCCCGAGGTGGCCGCGGCCGAGGTGCCACGCCCCGATCCGCCGGAGCCACGGGTGCACGCCGACGCCACGGCGGCCACGGCGGCCGAGCCACCGAGCAGCAGGAACGACCGACGGTTGTACTGACGACTCACACGGTCACGGTACGTGAGTCATCGCGCCCGACAGTGTCTCCCGCGGCGTGACGCGCGTCGGCGCGGCCGAGATCAGGATCGACCACGTCGCCCGGTTCGAGCGAGGTTCCCGACGCCGGGTCGAGCGCGGTCTCCGGGGCCGCCGACGGCTCACGCAGCCGTTGGCTGATCACCTGGGTGATGCCGTCGCCGCGCATGCTGACGCCGTAGAGGGCGTCGGCGATCTCCATCGACCGCTTCTGGT
Organism: Jatrophihabitans sp. YIM 134969; assembly: GCF_054456675.1. NCBI lineage: Bacteria > Bacillati > Actinomycetota > Actinomycetes > Jatrophihabitantales > Jatrophihabitantaceae > Jatrophihabitans > Jatrophihabitans sp. YIM 134969. Next base: position 874 of record NZ_JBTJEQ010000079.1, on the reverse strand, counting down.
GGGTGATCATGATGAGCTGGCTGCTGTCGCGCAGTTGGGCGATGAGGGTCAGCAGCCGCCCGAGGTTGACGTCGTCGAGTGCGGCCTCGACCTCGTCCATGATGTAGAACGGCGAGGGCCGGGCACGGAAGATCGCGACCAGCAGCGCGACGGCGGTCAACGAGCGTTCCCCGCCGGAGAGCAGCGACAGCCGCTTGACCTTCTTGCCGGGCGGCCGCGCCTCGACCTCGATGCCGGTGGCGAGCATGTCGTCGGGGTCGGTGAGCACCAGCCGGCCCTCGCCGCCCGGGAACAGCACCGAGAACACGACCTCGAACTCCCGGGCGACGTCGTGGTACGCCGAGGTGAACACCTCGAGGATGCGGTCGTCGACCTCGCGGACGACCGTCAGCAGGTCGCGGCGGGTGTTCTTGAGGTCCTCGAGCTGGGTCGACAGGAACTGGTGACGCTCCTCCAGCGCCGCGTACTCCTCCAGCGCCAGCGGGTTGACGCGGCCGATCTTGGCCAGGTCCTTCTCGGCGCGCGCCAGGCGTCGTTCCTGGGTCTCACGGTCGAACGGACCGGGACCCGGCGCCGACATGCCGTCGGCCGAGCCCTTCTTCGCGACCGCGGCCTCGAACTCCGCCAGCTCGGCGGCGCTCGGCGGCACCGGTTGGTCGGGGCCGTACTCGGCCTGCAGCGCGTCGGGTTCGACGCCCAGTTCCTCGACCGCCCGGCGGCGCAGTTCGTCCAGGCGCAGCCGCTGTTCGGCGCGGGCGATCTCGCCGGCGTGCACCTCGTTGGTGAGCGCGGCGAGGGTCTCCTGGGCGGTGCGCGCGGCGGCACGCGCCTCGGCGAGGGCGGCCTCGCCCGCGCTGCGGCTCGCCGCGACGTG
>NZ_JBTJEQ010000078.1:0-11801 GCF_054456675.1 Jatrophihabitans sp. YIM 134969 | reverse complement strand
CGCCGGTCGGCCTCGGCCAGGCGTTCGGACGCGGTCCGTTCGGCCTCGGCGAGCAGACGCTCGGCCTCGGCCCGCGCCACGACCAGCCCCCGCTCGGCCTCGGCGGCAACTGCTGCGGCCGCGGCCGCCCGCTCGGCCTCGCGGGCCGTGTCGATCCCGACCGCGCGGTCGGTGGCCAGAGCGTCGAGCGCCGCGGTGTCGAGCGCCGCGGCGGACGACCCAGACCGACCCGGGCCGGCGGTGCCGGCCCGACGTGACGGGGCGAACACGAAGATCGCGATCAGACCGAGGACGAACGCCGCGGCGACGGCCACCACTCCCACGACCAGCACGGCAGCTCCTCCTCGGGGGCGGCCGGTGACGGCACGCCGCGGCAGGAGGACCGTGAGCGGGACGGATGACGGGGTGCCCGCGTCGTGGCCCGCGTCGTGGCCCGCGTCGACCGGACGCAGGGCCGCGGGACGCGGTGCGGTGGTGCTGCCTCTCTCGGATCGGCGGGACGGGCCTCGGGCGGTGAACGTGGTGCACGGTGAGCGCCGACGACGTCCGGGGGACGTCGGCCGGCGATCACACGGGTGATCTCTCCTGTGACTGGGAGGTTATGAACCGGCACCCGACGGGTCAAGCCGAGCGGGGCGTCCCCCCAGCCGGCGGGGTGACCCACCGTCAGTCGTCGGTGCCGTCCTCGCCGCTGTCGAGTCCGTCGAACCCGCCCCCAGCGTCACCGATCGCGGCCGTCGCGGCGCGGTGGGCGAGACCCGCCGGGTAGCCGCGCCGCCCGAGGTACCCGACCAGACGCCGACGCTGGACGTCGGCCGGCAGCGAGGCGATCGACCGCTGGCGGCGGGCCGCCAGGCGGAACGCCGCGTCCGACTCCTCGTCCGGGTCGATGGTGGCGAGGGCGGCGCCGGTCTCGACGTCACCGACCCCACGCCGGCGCAGTTCGGCCGCCACCGCGCGGCGCGCGAGTCCGCGCTCCCGGACGCGCGACGCCGTGATCATCCGGGCGTACTCGGCGTCGTCGACGAGGCCGACCTCGGTGAACCGGTCGAGCACCCTCTCGGCGACGTCGTCCGGCGCGCCCTTGCGGGCCAGCGCGTCGGCGAGCTCCCGGCGGCTCCGCGGACGGGCCTCCAGCAGACGCAGGCAGATCGCCCGCGCCGTCTGTTCCGGGTCGGAGTCGGGCGCGGCGGCGGTGTCGGGCGGGAGTCCGGACGGATCGACCGGCTGTTCCCGCCCGGCGCGCCGCCGGGGTCGACCCGCCACGGTCAGAAGTCGACGGGCGCCGGCAGCGGCGCGACCGCACCGTCGGCCGGCAGGTCGACCTGGGCGCCCACGCCGAGCTTCTCCTTGATCTTCTTCTCGATCTCGTCGGCGAGGTCGGGGTTGTCACGCAGGAAGTTGCGGACGTTCTCCTTGCCCTGGCCGAGCTGGTCGCCGTCGTACGTGTACCAGGCGCCGGACTTCTTCACGATCGCCTGCTCGACGCCGACGTCGATGAGCGAGCCCTCGCGGCTGATGCCCTGGCCGTAGACGATGTCGAACTCGGCCTGCTTGAACGGCGGCGCGACCTTGTTCTTCACGACCTTGACGCGGGTGCGGTTGCCGACCGCGTCGGTGCCGTCCTTGAGGGTCTCGATACGGCGGACGTCGAGCCGGACCGACGAGTAGAACTTCAGCGCCTTGCCACCCGTGGTGGTCTCGGGCGAGCCGAACATGACGCCGATCTTCTCGCGCAGCTGGTTGATGAAGATCGCCGTGGTGCCGGAGTTCGACAGCGCACCGGTGATCTTGCGCAGCGCCTGGCTCATGAGGCGGGCCTGCAGACCGACGTGGCTGTCCCCCATCTCGCCCTCGATCTCGGCGCGGGGCACGAGTGCCGCGACCGAGTCGATGACGATGATGTCGAGCGCGCCGGAGCGGATCAGCATGTCGGCGATCTCGAGTGCCTGCTCACCGGTGTCCGGCTGACTGACCAGCAGCGAGTCGGTGTCGACGCCCAGCGCGCGGGCGTACTCCGGGTCGAGGGCGTGCTCGGCGTCGATGAACGCGGCGACGCCGCCGGCCGCCTGCGCGTTCGCGACGGCGTGCAGCGCGACGGTGGTCTTGCCGGAGGACTCCGGCCCGTAGATCTCGATGACCCGGCCGCGGGGCAACCCGCCGATGCCGAGCGCGATGTCGAGGGCGATCGAGCCGGTCGGGATGACCTCGATCGGCACGTGCGGGCGCTCGCCCAGACGCATGACCGAGCCCTTGCCGTGGGCCTTCTCGATCTGGGCCATCGCGACGTCGAGGGCCTTCGCGCGGTCGAAACCTGCCATGGTCTTCCCACTTCCTGGTCGTGGTCCGGAGTAGCCCGGGAGGGTGTGTGTCGATCTCGCGGACGACGCTAGGGCGACCCACCGACATTTCCGGGGACGACCTGCGATCTGTGGACGAGCACCACGCTAGACGAACACCTGTTCGACGCGGAAGTGCGACACGCCGGGTTCGTCCGGCCCGCTCACGGCAGCCTGTGGACGACCGGGCGCCGGAGGCTTCCGGAACGGGCGTCGCGGCCCTACGCTCCTCCCACCCGGACGGGCGTCCGGGTCGGGCGCACCGCCCGGCACACACCCCGGCAGGCCGCGATGGCAGGTATCTCCCACACCCCCGGCGAGCGCGGTGCCCGTGACGGGTGGTGGGCACGCCACTGGGCGAACCCCAGCTTCTCCGGCAGCCTCATCGGCATCCTGTCGGTGCTGGTCGTGATGGCTCTCGGCCTCTACATCGGGGCCGAGGCACTGCACCTCGACCTCGGCCACCTGGGACTGGACAGCCTGCTCGGCCGCTGACGGCCGTCCCGCCGTCCCCGTCTCGACGCGGCCGGTCTCAGCGCAGCTGCCCCGGCACGTCGAACTCCGCGCAGACCGCGTCCCACACGACCTTGGCGTCGACCCCGTCCGCGAACGCCTCGTCGACGGTCGCCCCGATCTTCGGCAGCCGGTAGTCCGACGCGACGCTGCGCGCGTAGACCTTGCCGAAGCGGGTGTCCATGCGCCGCCAGAACTCGGTGAGCCGCATGCCGCCAGCGTAGGACGCCCCCTCGGACGGGCACGATCGTGCCGTGCCCGGTATCGCCTCACTCCTGCCCTCGGCCACCGAGATCGTCCTCGCGCTCGGGCTCGGTGACCGACTCGTCGGGGTCACCGACGAGTGTGTGGCGCCGGCAGACGTCCCCGTCGTCGTCCGCGCCCGCCAGCCGGCCGACCTCACCCCGGGTGAGGTCGACGCCTGGGTGCGCGAGCACGCGGCCGAGGGCCTCTACGACGTCGACGACGACCTGCTGGGCCGCCTCACCCCGGACGTCGTCCTCACCCAGGACCTCTGCCACGTCTGTGCGCTGCCCGCGGACGACGTCGACCGCGCGTTGGAGAAGGTGGGGTGCCCGTCGGCCGTCGTCACGTTGCGGCCGTCCACCCTCGCGGAGGTCCTCGCCAGCGTCGCCGAGGTCGCGACGGCCGCGGGCGAGCCGGAGGTCGGCGTGGCCGCTGTCGGCGCCCTGCAGGCACGCCTGGACGCCGTCGCCGTGCGGCTGCGCGGCCACCGGAGGGTGCCGACGCTGGTGCTGGAGTGGCTCGACCCGCCGTTCACGGGCGGGCACTGGGTGCCGGACGTCGTCGCCGCCGCGGGCGGCGAGCCCCTGCTCGGGGTGTCGGGGCGTCCGAGCGGCCCGACGACGTGGGACGTGTGTGTCGCGAGCGAGCCGGAGGTCGTGGTCCTCTCACCGTGCGGGACCCCGGCGGACGAGGCGGCGGCCCAGGTCGCCCTGCTGCCGGGCCCTCTCGCCGCCCGCCGCCCGGTGGTGCTGGACCTCGCACAACCCGGGCCGGGCCTGGTCGCCGCGGTCGAGTCGCTCGCGGCCCGACTGCACCCCTCGGCGAACGCGGACCGTTGTTGTCAGAGGGTCGGGGCAGACTCGACGGCATGAGCGAGCACCGGTTCGGCCCGGCCACCCAGGCCTGGTTCGACGGCGCCTTCACCGGGCCGACCGAGGCCCAGCGCGGTGCCTGGGAGGCGATCGCCCGCGGCGAGAACACGCTGGTCGTGGCCCCCACCGGGTCGGGCAAGACCCTCGCCGCGTTCCTGTCCTCGCTCGACACCCTCGCCGCCGCGCCCCTGCCCGAGGACCCACGCCGCCGGTGCCGGGTCCTCTACGTCAGCCCGCTCAAGGCCCTCGCGGTCGACGTCGAGCGCAACCTCCGGTCGCCGCTCGCGGGCATCCGGCAGGCCGCGGTGCGGCTCGACCTGCCCGAACCCGACGTCACGGTCGGGATGCGGACGGGTGACACCCCGGCCGACGAACGGCGGATGTTCGGCCGCCGTCCACCCGACATCCTCATCACCACCCCGGAGTCGTTGTTCCTGCTGCTGACCTCGCAGGCCCGGGAGTCGCTGCGCGGCGTCGAGACGGTCATCGTCGACGAGGTCCACGCCGTGGCGGGCACCAAACGCGGCGCCCACCTCGCGGTCTCCCTGGAACGGCTCGACGCCCTGCGCGAGGCCACCGGCGAGAGCGTGGCCCAGCGCATCGGTCTGTCGGCCACCGTGCGCCCGGTCGACGAGGTCTCGACCTTCCTCGCGGGCGGCCGCCCGGTCACGGTGGTGCAGCCGGAGTCCCGCAAGGAGTGGGACCTCTCGGTCGTGGTCCCGGTCGAGGACATGTCCCAGCTCGGCGAACCCAACGGTGACCACTCGGGACCCGCCGCGGGTGGCGAGCGGCGGGCGTCGATCTGGCCGCACGTCGAGGAGCGGGTGCTCGACCTCATCGAGTCGCACCGCTCGACCATCGTGTTCGCCAACTCCCGGCGGTTGGCCGAACGTCTGACCGCACGTCTCAACGAACTCGAGAACGACCGCATCGAGGCGCTCGAGCTCGCGCAGGCACCGGCGGACCCGGCGCGGCCGCCGGCTCAGCTGATGGGGCAGTCGGGATCGGGCCGGGGCCTGCCCGACACCGTCGCGGCGCGCGGTGGTGACGCTCCCGGCGCGGCCGTCGTCGCGCGGGCGCACCACGGCTCGGTGTCGCGTGAGCAGCGCAGCATCGTGGAGGAACAGCTCAAGGCCGGTCAGCTGCCGGCCGTGGTGGCCACGTCCTCGCTCGAACTCGGCATCGACATGGGCGCGGTCGACCTGGTGATCCAGGTCGAGTCGCCGCCCTCGGTCGCGTCCGGCCTGCAGCGGGTCGGTCGCGCCGGGCACCAGGTCGGCGCCGTCAGCCAGGGCGTGATCTTCCCGAAGTACCGGGGCGACCTGGTCGAGTGCACCGTCGTCGCCGAGCGCATGCGCACCGGCCAGATCGAGGAACTGCACTACCCGCGCAACCCGCTCGACGTCCTCGCCCAGCAGATCGTCGCCGTGGTCGCGATGGACGAGGTCACCGTCGACGACGTCGAGGCCCTCATGCGGCGGGCCGCGCCGTTCGCGTCCCTCCCCCGGTCGGCCCTCGAGACGACCCTCGACATGCTCGCCGGGCGTTACCCGTCCGACGCGTTCGCCGAGCTGCGCCCGCGCATCGTCTGGGACCGCGTCACCGGGGGGCTGTCGGCCCGCCCCGGCGCCCAGCGGCTGGCCGTCACGTCCGGTGGCACCATCCCCGACCGCGGTCTGTTCGGCGTGTTCCTCGCCAGCGGCGAGGGCCCCGGTCGTCGCGTCGGCGAACTCGACGAGGAGATGGTCTACGAGTCCCGCGTCGGCGACGTCTTCCTGCTCGGGTCGTCGTCCTGGCGGATCGAGGAGATCACCCACGACCAGGTGCGGGTCACCCCGGCGCCCGGCGAGATCGGCCGGATGCCGTTCTGGAAGGGCGACTCCCCCGGCCGCCCGGTCGAACTCGGCCGCGCGCTCGGCGCGTTCGTCCGCGAACTGTCGGCGGCCTCGGACTCCGAGGCCTCGGCGCGTGCCGCCCGGGCGGGGCTCGATCCCTGGGGCGTCACCAACCTGCTGACCTACCTGCGCGAGCAGAAGGAGGCGACCGGGCACGTCCCCGACGACCGCACGCTGGTCGTCGAGCGCTTCCGCGACGAGCTGGGTGACTGGCGGCTCGTGCTGCACTCCCCGTTCGGCGCACCGGTGAACGCCCCGTGGTCGCTCGCCATCGGTGCCCGGCTGCGCGAGCGTTACGGCATCGAGGTGCAGTCGATGCACTCCGACGACGGCATCGTCATCCGGTTGCCCGACACCGACGGCGAGGTCCCGAGCTCGGACCTGGTCCTGTTCGACGCCGACGAGATCGAACCACTGGTGACCGCCGAGGTCGGCGGTTCGGCGCTGTTCGCCAGTCGCTTCCGCGAGTGCGCCGCCCGCTCGCTCCTGCTGCCCAAGCGCGATCCCCGCCGTCGCACCCCGTTGTGGCAGCAGCGGCAGAAGGCCAACCAGCTGTTGCAGGTCGCCGGGGAGTACGGCTCCTTCCCGGTCGTGCTGGAGGCGATGCGCGAGTGCCTGCAGGACGTGTTCGACGTCCCGGGCCTCGCCGGGTTGATGAAGGCCCTCGCCGGGCGGTCGGTGCGGGTGGTCGAGGTCGAGACGAGCCAGCCGTCGCCGTTCGCCCGGTCACTGCTGTTCGGGTACGTCGGGATGTTCCTCTACGAGGGCGACGCCCCGCTGGCCGAACGCCGCGCCCAGGCGCTCTCGCTGGACGCCGGCCTGCTCGCCGAGCTGCTCGGCAGCACCGAGTTGCGCGAGCTGCTCGACGCCGACTCCATCGCGACCGTCGCCGCCGAGCTGCAACGCCTGCCCGACGACCGTCACGCCCGCGGCAAGGACTCGGTCCACGACATGCTGCGCGGCCTCGGCGACCTCACCACCGCCGAGGCGGTGGCCCGCGGAGCCACCCCGCACGACCTCGCCGACCTCGAGGCCGAACGCCGCGCGATCCGGGTCCGGATCGCGGGCGAGGAACGCTGGCTCGCCATCGAGGACGCCGGCCGTGTGCGCGACGCTCTCGGTGCCGCGTTGCCGGTCGGCGTGCCCGAGGCGTTCACCGAGCCGGTCCGCGATCCGCTGGGTGACCTCGTGGCGCGGTACGCCCGCACCCACCCGCCCTTCGTCGCGGCCGACATCAGCGCGCGCCTCGGGTTGGGCACCGCCGTGGTCACCACGGCACTGGACCGGCTGCGCGCCGCCGGTCAGGTGACCCAGGGCGAGTTCACCCCGGCGGCCACCGGCCGGGAGTGGTGCGGCAGCGAGGTGCTGCGGCTCATCCGGCGCCGATCGCTCGCGGCGTTGCGGCAGGAGGTCGAGCCCGTCCCGGCGTCGGCGCTGGCCCGGTTCGCCCCGGCCTGGCAAGGGGTCGGTGCCCGGGCACGCGGGTCCGACGCCCTCTTGCGTGCGGTCGAACAGCTCGCCGGTGCCCCGGTGCCGGCCAGCGCGTTGGAGTCGTTGGTGCTGCCCGCCCGGGTCGCGGACTACTCGCCCGCCCTGTTGGACGAACTGACCTCGGCCGGTGACGTCGTGTGGAGCGGCGCCGGCGCTCTCGGCAGCAGCGACGGCTGGGTCGCGCTCGCGCCCGCGGACATCGCGGCGGAGATCCTGCCGTTGCCGGGCGACCTCACCCTCACCCCGGCGCACGACGCCGTGCTCGGGGTGCTCGACGCCGACCAGGCGTTGTTCGCCCGCACGCTGCTCGAGCGCACGGGCCTGTCCGAGAAGGAACTGCAGCCGGTGGTGTGGGACCTGGTCTGGGCGGGTCTGCTCACCAACGACACCATGTCGGCGCTGCGATCGTTGCTCGGTGCAACAGCACGGACGACTCACTCGACCCCTCGCCGCGCGCCCCGCGCGCGCTACTCCCGGCGGGGCACGATGGCCGGGATGCCGCGCAGCGGCGGGCTGGCCGGAGCCACCACCGGTCGAGGCGGCCCGTTGCTCGCCGGCCGGTGGTCGCGGGTTCCCGACCGCGACACCGACCCGACCCGTCGCGCCGTGGCCGCGGCCGACGTCCTCCTCGACCGCTACGGCGTCGTGGTGCGCGGGTCGGTCGTGGCCGAACGCCACCCGGGCGGCTTCGCGTCCGTCTACCCGGTGCTGTCGGCCGCCGAGGAGAGCGGCCGCGCCCGCCGCGGCTACTTCGTCGAGGGTCTGGGCGCCTCCCAGTTTGCCACGGTCGGCGCCGTCGACCGGTTGCGCGCGATGGCCGACCGGCCCGATCGCACCATCGCTCGCACGGCCGAGCCCGCGCTCGTCCTGGCCGCCACCGACCCCGCCAACCCGTACGGCGCCGCGCTCGAGTGGCCGGTTGCGAACACACCCGGCGACACCCCGCCGCGGGTCGATCTCAGCGAAGCCGGGCGGGCCGACATCGAGGCCCCGATCGTCGCGACCCGCCGCGGGCGCGGCCACCAGCCGGCCCGCAAGGCGGGGGCCCTGGTCGTGCTGGTCGACGGCGACTGCGTGCTCTACGTCGAGCGCGGCGGCAAGACCCTGCTGTCGTTCCAGGACGATCCCGAACGGCTACAGGCCGCGGCCGATGCCCTCGCGCTCGCCGTGCGCGAGGGGCTGCTCGGCAAGTTGCAGATCGAGAAGGCCGACGGGGAACCCGTGGGGACGTCCGCGTTGACTGACGCCTTGGAGGCCGCCGGTTTCCGGCCGACGCCGCGGGGCCTGCGCCTGCGCGCCGGGGTCTGACCGACCGGGTTCAGCGCACGGGCGTTCCGCACACACGGGTGGGTTCGGGCCCGACACCGCCGTGGGCGCCGACCCACGCCGGAAGACCGTCGTGCCCCGGGGCGGCTCGACGACGTAGACCGTGACCGAGGTCCGGGCGATGTCGCCCACACCGAGCAGGTCTCCTCGGCGCCGGGTGACACGCGGCCCGCCCGCCGCGGCCGTCCGTTCGACCACACCCGCCCCGAGGACGGCGACCGTGCCGACCGGCACCGTCACCGACCCGCCTCGCGCGACCGACACGGTGACCGCGGCCGCGGCGAGGTCGTGCAGGTCCGTGGTCGTCATCCCGTCGAACTCCGGCACCCGCCGCAGCAGAGCCAGTTCGACCAGCGGTTGGCGGTGGCCGTCGTCGAGGTGGCGGACGGCCCGACCGCCGCTGAGCAGAGCCAGCGGTCCGACGGCGGCCGCCCCGAGCAAGGCCGCCGTCGGACCGCCGACCCGGTCCAGGAGCGGGACCAGGAGGGCCCCGAGCGCCATGGCCGCCATCGTGGCCGCCTCGACGAGGCCGAACACCCGCCCGAGCAGCAAGGGCGGCACCAGCTTCTGCAGCAGGGTGCGGGCGGTGACGTCGAGGACGGCGTGGGCCGCGCCGGCGAGTCCGATCAGGACGACCGTCGGGGCGGGCAGGGGCAACGCGGCGGTGGCGGCCAAGGTCGACGCGAGGACCAGCGTCGCCACCACCACCGGTCGACCCAGCCGTGCGCGGCCGAGCACGACCACGGTGACCGCCACGGCCAGCACCCCGCCGACGCCGAACGCCGTCGTGAGGTAGCCGGCCCACGCCAGTCCGCGGCCGAGCACGTCGCCGGCCAACACCACGAACAGCACGTCCAGGGCGCCGAGGACGACGGCGCCGGCCGTCAACGCCGTGAGCAGGACCCGGAGCCGGGCCGCACCCACCACGAGGCGCAGCACGCCCGTCCGGGGGTCGTCAGCCGCGGCGGCCGTCGGATCGAGGTGTCCGGTCGGCCCGGCGAGACGCTCGACCCGCACCCCGGCGGACGCGACCAGGGCGAACAGCAGGAACCCCGCACTGGCGGCGAGCACCCAGCCCGGACCGCCGACGGTGATCAGCAGGCCGGCCACCAACCCCGCGAGGATCGTGCCGACGCACTCCAGCCACCCGACGACGGCGTTGGCGGCGGCGAGTTCGGCGGGGTGCGCGGCCACGCCCGGAACGACCAGGGCCATCGCCGGTCGCACCGCGACCACCGCGGTCGCGGCGAGCACGGCGCCGACGAACGCCACCGGTTCCGGGCCACCGCCCACCATCGCGCCCGCTCCGAGCACCAGGCCGCCGACCTGAACCGCGAGCCCGCGCCGCAACAACCACGACGGACCGCGTCGGTCGGCGAGCGTTGCCACCGCCGGCGCGCACGCGGCAGCGGGGAGCAGTTGACCGAGCGAGGCGAGGGCGGCTCCGGTCGTCCCGTGTCGCTCGAAGGCGTAGACCAGGACGGCCGTCCAGGTGGCGTACTCGTTGACGATGAACAACAGCCACACCGTCAGCACGCGCAGCATGCAACGGTTCCGCCCGAGGGCGAACACCGGAGCCAGAGCGGTGACGGACACGACACCGACGCTAGGAGCGCGAAACCCCCGATGCGGTCGGTGTTTCCCGTCCGCTTGGGTGTCCGGCACCATCGGGCACCGGGAACCCGGCTGAATCGGACGGCGCCGTCCTGGGCAGGCTGGTCAGGTGCCCGAAGGTGACACCGTCTGGTTGACCGCGAAGCGACTGACCGACGCGCTCGCGGGACAACCCCTCGTCCGCAGCGACATCCGGACGCCCCGACTCGCCCTCGTCGACCTGACCGGACGCACGATGCGCGAGGCCGTCGGGGTCGGTAAGCACCTGCTCATGCGGTTCGACGACGGCCACACCCTGCACTCGCACCTGCGCATGGACGGCTCGTGGTTCCTGCGGCCGACCGGCAGCACACGGCGCCGCGGACCCGACCACGCGATCCGCGCCCTGCTCGGCACCGCGGAGTGGGAGGCCGTCGGCTACCGCATCCACGACCTGTCGGTGCTGCGGACCGACGACGAAGCACGCGTGGTCGGTCACCTCGGCCCCGACATCCTCGCGCCCGACTGGGACGACGTCGGCCGCAACGTTGCAGTGAGCAACATCGAGGCGAAGCCGGAGGGGACGATCGGCGAAACCCTGCTGGACCAACGCAACCTGGCCGGGATCGGCAACCTCTACAAGCTGGAGTCGCTGTTCGTCCAGCGCGTCAACCCGTTCCTCACGGTCGGCGAGGTCGACGTCGGCGCGATCCTCGACACCGCCCACCGGTTGATGCTGGCCAACCGCGACCACCCGGCTCAGACCACCACCGGCTACACCGGGCGGGGTCGGGAGCACTGGGTGTACGGGCGCCTCGGCGAGCCGTGTCTGCGCTGCCGCACCGGCATCAACCGCTCGGAGCAGGGTGTGCCGCCGCAGCAACGGGTGACGTACTGGTGCCCGAGCTGTCAGCCCGGCCCGACCCCGCCCGGCACCGAGACCACGAAGCGCCGCGGCCGCTACTGAGAGCGGCGGCGAACGCCGCTCAGGCGAGCAGACCGGCCAGGAGCAGGTCGACCGCGGCGAGGACCTCGGCCGGAGCGGGCGGGGCGATGGCGAGCGACACGAGCCACCGCAGCAGCAGGTCCGCGGCGAGGTCGAGGGTGTCGTCGGGGATCCCGGCGTTGCGGACGACGCCGACCAACGCGGAGCGGGCCGCGACGATCGCCGCAGCCGGCTCGGGGTCGGCCAGCGCGGCCGCGACCACACCGGGCTCGCGTTCGCGCAAGGTGGCGAGGCAGGGGTGGGTGGCGACGGCGGCGGCCATCTCGACCAGCGCGTGCCGCAGCCCGAGGCCGCTGACCTCGGCCGCGACGGCCTCGACCTCGGTGACCGCGAGCGCGCCGAGGACGGCCTCGCGGGTGCGGAAGTGGTTGTAGAGCGTCGCCTTGGCGACCCCGCCCAGCGAGGCGACCTGGGCCATGGTGATCGCGGTGCCGTCGGCGGCGACGGCGCGGGCCGCACCGTCGAGGATCGCGCTGCGGGTCCGGGCCATGGCGTTGCCCGCGCGGACGCGGGTGCCGGC
>NZ_JBTJEQ010000077.1:0-12193 GCF_054456675.1 Jatrophihabitans sp. YIM 134969 | reverse complement strand
CCGGGGACGGGGGGCGGCGCCGAGGCCGTCCGCGGCGGCGTCGGCGGCGGCGGCCGGGACGTCGACCGCGGCCGCGTGCACCCGGTTGACGATGAGCCCGGCGAGCGGCATCGCCTCGTCGGCCAGCCGCTCGACGAAGAACGACGCCTCGCGCAGCGAGTCGGGCTCCGGGGAGGCGACGACGAGGAAGGCGGTGTCGGGGGCCTTGAGCAGCGCGTAGGTGTGTTCGGCGCGTTCGCGGAACCCGCCGAACATCGCCTCCAGCGAGCTCACGAAGGTCGAGACGTCGGAGAGCAGGTCGGTGCCGAGGACCTTGGTGAGCATGCGGGTGAACAGCGCGAACGACGCCCCGACGACCTTGAAGTAGGCCTTGCTGGGCGCCGTGAGCAGCTTGATCATCCGGCCGTCGAGGAACCGGCCCAGTCGCTGCGGGGCGTCGAGGAAGTCCAGGGCCGACCGCGCGGGCGGGGTGTCGACGATGATGAGGTCCCAGGCGGCGTCCGGGGTGCCGAGGGTCTCGCGCAGCTGACCGAGCTTCTCCATCGCCATGTACTCCTGCGTGCCCGCGAACGACGACGACAGGGCTTGGTAGAACGGGTTGTCGAAGATCGCCTGCGCCCGCTCGGGCGTGGAGTGCTGGACCACGACGTCGTCGAACGTCCGCTTCATGTCGAGCATCATCGCGGAGAGCGCACCGTTGCTGGATGCATCGATCCCGGGCACCGGGCGCGGGGTGTTGTCCAGCTCGGTCAGACCCATCGACTGCGCCAACCGGCGGGCCGGGTCGATCGTCAGGACGGCCACGCGGCGGCCGTGTTCGGCGGCGTGCAGACCCATGGCCGCGGCGGTGGTGGTCTTGCCGACTCCGCCGCTGCCGCAGGTGACGATCACCTTGATGGAGCGGTCCTCCAGCAGGTCGCCGATCGACAGCGGTGGTGAGGCCGGGGCGGGGCTCACGCGACCGCCGTCTCGTCGTCGCGGAAGGCCAGGGCGAGCTCGTTCAGCTCGCCGGGCCCGACGGGCGGCGGCAGGTCGGGCAGCACGACCACCGGCACCCCGGTGGCGTCGAGGCGCTCACGGTTGGCGGTCTGCAGGTCCTGCCGTTCGACGTACTCGATCGTCTGGGCCGCCAGCGCCGCCGCGAGCGAGGGGTCGACCCCGGTGCCGGAGAGCCCGCGCTTGATGCCCGCGGTGTCGACCCGCGGACGCCCGGTGCGGCGGCTCACCAGCCCGGCCTCGACGAACTCCGGCCGGTGGCGGTTCACGACGATCGCGCCGAGCTCGTAGCCGCCCTCGCGCAGGTCCGCGACGGCGTCGACGGTCTCCTGCACCGGCATCTCCTCCAGCAGGGTGACGAGGTGGATGGCGGTCTTGTCGCTGTGCAGCACGTCCGAGACGCCTTGGCTCTGCTTGGCGATCGGCCCGACCTTGGTCAGCCCCTGGACCTCGGCGGTGACGTCGAGGAACGCGCGGATCCGTCCGGTCGGCGGGGCGTCGAGCACGACGGCGTCGTACGCCCAGAGGCTCGTCGCGCGCTCACCGTCGCGGGCGCCGCCCTTGCTGCGGCGGACCACCGCCTCCTTCACCTTGCCGGTGAGCAGGACGTCGCGCATGCCCGGCGCGAGGGTCGTCACGAAGTCGATGGCGCCCATCTTGCGCAGCAGCCGACCGGCCCGCTTCATGTTGTAGAACAGCTCGAGGTAGTCCAGCAGGGCCTGCTCGGGGTCGATCGCGAGCCCGAACACCTCGCCCCCGCCCGCTGCGACCGCGAGCCGCTGCTCCTCGTAGGGCAGCGCCGGGCGGTCGAACAGCTGGGCGAGCGCCTGCCGGCCCTCGACCTCGACCAGCAGGGTGCGGCGCCCGCCCTCGGCCAGGGCCAGCGCGAGGGCCGCGGCGACGGTCGTCTTGCCGGTCCCGCCCTTGCCGGTGACGACGTGGAGGCGGGTCTCGGCGGAGAGTGGGGGGACGAGCCGTCCGGGCGACGGTCGGTAGGGCGGCACCCGGTCAACCCTAGGTGTTCCCGCCGCTGCCGGGCGGCCCGTCTCGCGGCAGTGGTGTGCCCCGCGCTACCTGGTCCGTCCCGCGGGGCTCCCGGGCCGGGTACGTTCCGGACATGAGCTCGCCTGCCGGGAACCCCTACGACCGTCTGGCCGAACTCGGCCTCGTCCTGCCCGCCGTGGTGCCGCCGTTGGCGTCCTACGTGCCGGCCGTCCGCAGCGGGTCGCTGGTCTTCACGTCGGGTCAGTTGCCGATGGTCGACGGCGAACTGCGGTTCACCGGGTCGGTCGGCGAGGGTGAGGGAGCTGGCGTCGCGCCGGACCTCGCGAACGAACAGGCCCGGATCTGCGCCCTCAACGCCCTGGCGGCCATCGACGCCGAGGTCGGCCTGGGCTCGGTCCGCCGGGTCGTCAAGGTGACCGGGTTCGTCGCGACCGCCCCCGGCTTCCACGGCGCCCCCGCGGTCGTCAACGGGGCGAGCGACCTGCTCACCGCCGTCTTCGGCGACGACGGCCGGCACGCCCGCTCCGCGGTGGGGGTGTTCTCGCTGCCGCTCGGTGCGCCCGTCGAGGTCGAGGTCGTCGTCGAGATCGACCCGCTGACCGAGCTCGCCGAACTGGTCGAGGAGGAGGGCGACCTCCTCGGTGACGTCGACCTGCCGGTGGACCGCGAGACCCCGCGCGGCGCGGTCGCGGCGGGTGAGCTGCCGCCGGTGCCGCCTGCGGGCCTGCCGACCGCGTGAGCGCGAGCCCGCCCGCCGCCCCGCGCGACGCCGCGACCGTCGTCCTGCTCCGTGACGGCCGGCGGGGGTTGCAGACCTGGCTGCTGACGCGGCGCACCACGCTGGCGTTCGCGGCGGGCATGAGCGTGTACCCGGGTGGGCGCGTCGACGACACCGACCCCGACGTCCCGCTCGCCCGCCCCGACCGGGCCGCGGAGATCGCGGCCGCGTTCGGGATCGACGTCTGCCGCGCCCACGGGGTGCTCGTCGCGGCCGCGCGCGAGACCTTCGAGGAGACCGGCGTCCTGCTCACCGTGCCGACCGCGCCCCCGGACCTCGACGCGGTCCGCACCGCGCTGGAGGCCCGCGAGACCGGTTTCGCCGCGGTCCTCGCCGAGCACGGCCTCGAGGTCGACGGCGACGCCTTCCGGCCGTGGGCGCGCTGGCTCACCCCCGAGGCCGAACCGCGGCGCTACGACACCTTCTTCTTCGTCGCCGCGCTCCCGACCGGCATGCAGGCCCGCGACGTCACCACCGAGTCGGCGTCGGCGACGTGGGTCGACGTCGTGGCGGCGTTGTCCGGCGACACCGTCCTCATGCCCCCGACCCAGGTCACGCTCGAGCAGCTGGGCCGGCACCCGGTCGTCGACGACGTGCTGGAGGCCGCCAGCGGTGCCGATCTCGCCCTGGTGATGCCGGTGTTGACGACCGACGGCGACGGCCCGGTCGCCCACCTGCCCGACGGCCGGCAGATCGCGTTGGCCCGACGCCCCAGCACCCGTCCGGACGCATGAGCGCCGCGCCACCGCCTGCGTACGAGGAGCCGGTCGAGGCCCTGCCGTGGGCGCGGGTGCTGCTGGAGCGCAACCCCGGCCCGATGACGCTCGAGGGGACCAACACCTGGCTGCTCGGCCACCACGACGTCGTGGTCGTCGACCCCGGCGAGGACGACGACACCCACCTGCGCGCGGTCGTCGAGGCCGTGACCGCGACCGGCGGACGGGTGGCCGAGGTCGTCCTCACCCACGGCCACCACGACCACAGCGGCGGGGCGCGCCGCTTCCACGACCTCACCGGCGCACCGGTGCGGGCGCTCGACCCCCGGCACCGCCACGGCGGCGAGGGACTGGTCGAGGGCGCGACGGTGGTCGCCGACGGTCGCGCCCTCGCGGTCGTGCCCACTCCCGGCCACACCGGCGACTCGCTGTGCCTCGTCACCGACGACGCCGTGCTCACCGGCGACACCGTGCTCGGCCGCGGGACCACCGTGGTCGCCTGGCCCGACGGCAACCTGCGTGACTACCTGGCCTCGCTGCACCGGCTCACGGAACTCGGCGACCGCACCGTGCTGCCCGGCCACGGCCCGGTGCTGGGCTCCGCGGCCGACGCGGCGCGGGCGTACCTCGCCCACCGCGAGCAGCGCCTCGACCAGGTGCGAGCGGTCGTGGCCGAGGTGGGCCCCGGTGTCGACGTCGACGCGCTCGTGGAGACCGTGGTGGAGACCGTCTACGCCGACGTCGACCGCGCGGTCTGGCCGGCGGCGCGCCTCTCGGTCCGCGCGCAGGTCGAGTACCTGCGCGAGTGACCCGGCGCGCTCAGAGGCCCTCCACCGTGACCACGGCACCCGGGTTCGGGAGGATCACGCTCGTCCGCTCGTCGGAGTACTCGAACGTCACCGTCTCGTCGCGGTAGACCGAGCCCAGCACCAGCCCCTCGGCCGGGTCGACGAAGCTGCGGGTGCCGTACTTCTCGTCCTCCACGATGACGGCCGGCTTGCCGTCCCAGACCCCCTCGTCGAGGCTCGCCGGGTCGTCGGGGCTGGGGCCGCAGAGGTCGAGGAAGCTGTCGAGCGCGGCGTAGACGTCCAGGCCGGAGTCGTCGTCGGTGAGCAGCACCTGCTTGTCGTCGGCCTCCTCCGCCACGTCGGCGGGGTAGCCGTACTCGACGTACACCGCGGCGCGACCCTTCACGTAGGCCTTGCCGCCGGTGACCAGCAGCAGCAGGTCGTTGTCCTCGGGTGTCCTGATCCCGACCCGCGCGACCGGCTCGCCGTCGGTGCCCCGGGAGTAGACCGCGGTGATCTGGGCCCCGCCGATGCCCGCGCCGCTGACGACCCCGGTGGCCGTCACCGTGCCCCCGGTCGACG
This sequence comes from Jatrophihabitans sp. YIM 134969, assembly GCF_054456675.1. Lineage (NCBI taxonomy): Bacteria > Bacillati > Actinomycetota > Actinomycetes > Jatrophihabitantales > Jatrophihabitantaceae > Jatrophihabitans > Jatrophihabitans sp. YIM 134969. Next base: position 7,328 of record NZ_JBTJEQ010000077.1, on the reverse strand, counting down.
ACGACTGCTCGATGACGGCCGTCCAGAGGTCGTGGGCGTCGGTGTAGTCGGCGAACGGGCCGGTCGGGTGGTTCGAGCTGCTCCCGGTCGGACTCCCGGTCGTGGACACCGAGCCGGTCGGGCCGGCGGCGCGGCCGGTGCCCTCGACCGTGGTCGAGCAGGCCGCGAGGGACGCGCCGGCGAACAGGGTGACGACCGAGCGCAACGCGCGCGACCCGACGGTGCGGGGCGGCGCGGCGGGCCCGGGCGCGGCGGTCACGGTGACGTGATGCCCTGGCGACCGGCGCGGATCTCAGCGCGCGCGGCGCAGCAGGCGGTCGCGGTCCAGGATGACGACGCTCTTGCCCTCGAGACGCAGCCACCCGCGGGCGGCGAAGTCGGCCAGGGCCTTGTTGACGGTCTCGCGGGAGGCGCCGACCAGCTGGGCGAGCTCCTCCTGCGTGAGGTCGTGGGTGACCCGCAGCTGGCCGCCGTCGACCGAACCGAACCGCTGCGCGAGCTGCAGCAGCTGCTTGGCCACGCGGCCGGGGACGTCGACGAAGATGAGGTCGGCCAGCATGGTGTTGGTGCGCCGGAGCCGGCGGGCGAGCACCCGCAGCAGCTGCACGCCGATCATCGGGCGCTCCTGCACCCACTGCTGCAGTGCGGCCTTCGGCAGCCGCGCGAGCCGGGCGTCGGTGACGGCGGTGGCGGTGGTGGTGCGGGGGCCGGGGTCGAACAGCGACAGCTCACCGAACTGGTCCGCGGGGCCCATCACCGCGACGAGGTTCTCGCGGCCGTCGGAGCTGTGCTTGCCGAGCTTCACCTTGCCGGACAGCACGATGTAGAGGCTGTCACCGGGCTCGCCCTCACGGAACAGCGTGCCGCCCCGGTTGACCTCGACCGTCTCGAACTGGTCCGAGAGGGCCTCGGCGTCCTCCGGGTCGACCCCCTGGAACAACCCCGCACGGCGCAGGACCTCGTCCACCTTCAGCTCCGTTTCTCGGCATCGGCGACGGCCCGGTCCGAGGACCGGTCGCCGCGGACCGCACGGCGAGGCCGACGCGGTCCGGTCGGAGCATAGTGAAACCCGCGTGCCACGTCCCGGTCACGCGCTGTTCGCGCGTCAGGACGTCCGGCGACGCCGCCACCACCGGCTGCGGGAGTGGTAGCGGCGCAGGGCGCTGTCGGTGCCCTGGTTGACCAGGACCTCCATGTCGCCCGGGTCGCGTTCCTCGAGCATCCGCTCGATCTCGCGGCTGCTGTCGGAGCGGTTCAGCGGTTCCTCGACGCGCTGCATGAACAGCATGAAGCCCAACAGCAGCACCGGGAACAGCAGCACCAGCAGGCCGATCACCCGTCCAGTGTGCCGGATCCTCGGTGTCAGGCACCTCCCGCCGTCAGTCCCGGCACGTAGTCTCCCGTCCGTGTCCACTGAGCTGTCCGGGTCTGGGCTGTCCGGGTCTGGGCTGTCCGGGTCTGGCCTGTCCGGGTCTGGTCTGCCGCGCCCGAAGGTCGGACGCATCGACCCCGCGACCGAGACCCACACCTCGTTGGTCCGCCGGGCGCGCAGGATCGACAAGGAACTGGCCGTCCTCTACCCCGACGCCCACTCCGAGCTGGACTTCACCACGCCGCTGGAGCTCGCCGTCGCGACCGTGCTGTCCGCGCAGTGCACCGACAAGAAGGTCAACGAGGTGACGCCCGCCCTCTTCCGCCGCTACCCCGACGCCGCGGCTTACGCCGGCGCCGACCGGGAGGAGATGGAGGCGCTGGTCAAGCCCACCGGCTTCTACCGGAACAAGACCACCACGCTCATCAAGCTCGGCGCGAAGCTCGTCGAGGACTTCGGCGGCGAGGTGCCCAACACCCTCGACGCCCTGGTCACGCTCCCCGGCTTCGGGCGCAAGACGGCCAACGTCGTCCTGGGCAACGCGTTCGGGCTGCCCGGCATCACGGTCGACACCCACTTCGGGCGGCTCTCGCGCCGGTTCGGGTGGACCACCGAGGAGGACCCGGTCAAGGTCGAGCACGCGGTCGGTGCGCTGTTCCCGAAGTCGGACTGGACGATGCTCTCCCACCACGTCGTCTGGCACGGCCGGCGCGTGTGCCACGCCAAGAAGGCCGCGTGCGGGGCGTGCCGGGTGGCGCCGTTCTGCCCGAGCTACGGCATCGGCCCCACCGACCCGGAGGTCGCGGCGAAGCTGGTGAAGTCCGGTCCCGAGGTGGCGGCCGGCGCGTGAGCGGACCCGGCGTCCCCGCGTGGCTGCAGCGGGTGGCGGACGAGGCCCGAGACCTCGATCCGCAACGGTTGTCACGCCTGGTGCCGCCGCCCGGCAGGACCTCCCGCGCCGCGTCCGTGCTCGTGCTGGTCGCCTCATGGGCGGGGGCCGACAGCGTGTTGCTGCTGCAACGGTCGTCGACGCTGCGCAGCCACGCGGGCCAGGTCGCGTTCCCCGGCGGGTCGGCCGAACCGGGCGACGCCGGCCCCGTCGCGACCGCACTCCGGGAGGCCGACGAGGAGGCGGGGGTCGGTGCCGACCACGTCGACGTCCTCGCCACCTGGCCGCAGTTGTGGATCCCGGTCACCGACTTCGCCGTCACACCGGTGCTGGCCTGGTGGCGGGCGCCGCGCGAGGTGCGCCCGGACGGCACCGAGATGCTGACCGGCGCGCTCGTGCCCCTGGCCGACCTCGCCGACCCGGCCAACCGGTTCTCGGTCGTCGCGCCGAGCGGCTGGCGGGGGCCGGGGTTCGAGACCCACGGGTTGTGGATCTGGGGCTTCACCGCCGGGCTGCTGGACCGGCTGCTGGCCTTCGGCGGCCTCGAACGCCCCTGGGACCCGGAGCGGCGGATAGAGTCCGTGCCCGCCCGGACCGCGGTGGCCGCCGCCGGCGACGACGAGGAGCTGGTGAACGGATGACCCGGTGATCGTCGACATCGTCATCCTGCTGCTGGTGGTCGTGTACGCGGTGAACGGTTTCCGCAACGGCGCCCTGGTCGGGGTGTTCAGCCTGGTGGGCCTCGCCGGCGGGGCGTACGGCGGCGCCCAACTCGCCCAGGCGGTCGCCGACCGGTTCAGCTCGACCTCGACCCGGGTCATCGTGGCGCTGCTGTCGGTCCTGGTCTGCGCCGTGATCGGTCAGGTGCTGCTGCTGCGCCTCGGGGTCGCGCTGCGCAACCGCGTGCGCTCGCAGGACCTGCGTCGCGTCGACCAGGCGGGCGGGGCCCTGCTCGGGGTCGTCGCGGTGCTGCTGGTGGCGTGGATGGTCGCGGTGCCGCTGGCCAACTCGACCGTCCCGCAGGTCAACGCCGAGGTCCGCGAGAGCCGCATCGTGCGGGGCGTCAACGCCGTCGTGCCGGCGCAGGTCCAGGAGACCTACCGGTCGTTGCGGGCCGCGATCGACCAGTCCGGGTTCCCGTCGGTGTTCGGCGACCTCGGGCCGAGCCGGATCGCCGACGCCCCTCCGCCCGACTCCGCGCTCGCCACCTCACCGGTGGTCGCGCAGGCCCGGGGGGCGGTCGTCAAGGTCAACGGGGTGGCACCGTCGTGCGACCGCGGCCTGGAGGGGTCGGGGTTCGTCTACGCGACGCAGCACGTGCTCACCAACGCCCACGTCGTCGCGGGCACCGACAAGGTCGACGTCGAGGTGCCGGGTCAGGGCACGCTCGCCGCGAGCGTCGTGCGTTTCGACCCCGAGAGTGACGTCGCCGTCCTCTACGTCCCCGACCTGCAGGTCACACCTCTGACGTTCGCGGCCGCCCCCGCGAAACCGGACGCCGACGCCCTGGTGCTCGGCTACCCCGAGGACGGCCCGTTCGACGTCCGGGCCGCGCGGGTGCGCGAGCAGCTGCAGGCGACCGGCCGCGACATCTACGACACCGGCTCGGTCACCCGCTCGATCTACTCGATCCGCGCACTGGTGCGGCCGGGCAACTCCGGCGGCCCGCTGCTGGATGCGAAGGGTCAGGTGCTCGGGATCGTGTTCGCCACCGCGATCGACGCCAAGGACACCGGCTTCGTGCTCACCAACGACCAGGTCATGGACGACGCCACGGTCGGCGGGCAGTCGAAGACGGCCGTCAGCACCGGCAGCTGCACCGCCGGCTGAGCCCCGGGTCGGTCCGCCCGGGGCGGCCGGTCAGTTCGCGCCGGGGTGCCGCAGGACGGCGACGGTGTCCTTGGTGGTCTCGATGGTCCGCTGCGGCGCCTTGATCTTCTTGACGTAGCGCAGGCCGACGAGCGCGAACAGCACGGCGACCACGATGAGGAAGCCGAACACGATGAGGTAGGCCGCCCAGCGCCAGATGTGGGCGGCGACCAGGCCCTCGGCCAGGGCGATGAACCCGAAGATCGAGGCGAACACGACCAGCACGAGGGTGCCGACGAACAGGCCGACGCCGAGCCCGGCGTTCTTCGCGGCCGTGCCGATCTCGGCCTTGGCCAGTTCGACCTCGGCGCGGACGAGGGTCGACATCTGCGCGGCCGCATCCGAGACCAGCGTGCCGATCGACGGCTCGTCAGGCGTGTCGGGCTTGTCGAAGCGCACCGGATCCGAGGCGGTCATGCGCTCACCCTAACCGGGTCGTGTGTCAGGAGATGTCGACCAGCAGGTCCAGTGCGCCGGGCGTGCCGTCGGGCAGGGGGGTGCCGTCGTAGGCCGCGACCAGCGCGTCGCCGAGAGCCTCGCACCGGCGGCCGAGCGTGGGGTCGACCCCGGCGAGCACGACGCCGCACCCGGTGCCGGGCGTGGTGGCCTCGCCGAGGTCGCCGTCGTCCTCGACGCTGCCGTCCGCGGTCGTGACGAGCAGGTCGCCCGCCCACAGGTCGGGCAGGCCCAGTTCGGCCAACGGCCACGCCCGGTCGTCGGGGTGGTCGTAGCCGTACCAGAACACCAGCCCGTGCCCGGCGGTGACGACGTCGGCGGCGAACTCGAGGACCTCGGCGGCGTCGAAGGGGTCGACGTGGACCAGGGCGCGACCCTCGGCGAGCCACGGACCCAGGGCCGCGGGCCCGTCGGCGGTGACGACGCGGGTGTGCGTGGCCGCGGACCGGGCGGTCCACGCCCGCAGGTCGGCCACGCTCTCCGGGTCGGTGTCGGCGAGCAGCGCGTCGGCTTCGGGCCGGATGGACAACGCGATGGCGGCCGAGCCGGGGTAGGCGGAGTCGACGAGGTACCGGCGGGCGATGTCGAGGTACGCCGACGGCCGGTGGAACGCCGCCGCTGCGTGCCGGATCCCGTACCGGCGCTCGGGGTCGTCCGGCAACGGGTTCACCGCGTGACCGGCGTGCGTCTCGGCGTAGCGCTCCGGGCGTTCGGCGCGCACGACCTCGGCGAGCACGAGGTGCTTCCACACGTCGCCGAGGCGTCCGGCGTGGTGGTTCACGCCCGAGACGGTAGCGAGGCGCGCGGCGTACCCGCGCCGGCCCGGCCGCGCGGCCGGCTCAGACGAGGTCGCGGCGCTGGGCGGCCCGCCGCCCGACGACGAGCGTGAGGTACGCGGGCAGGTCGGGCCGTTCCCAGCTGGTGCGGGCGTCCGGGACGACCGTGTCGGTGACGCCGGTGCGGATCCGGCCGAGGTCGGCGTCGCAGTCGGTGTGCACCGTGACCCAGAGTTCAGGGGCGTCGGGGCTGCCGGCGAGGTCGGCGCGCGCGCGGCGGACCCCGGCGAGGGACTCGATGTCGTCCTCGACCGGGGCGGTGGCGCTCCCGGCGGGCATCACCGTGCGGCCGGCGCCGGCGCCCGGTTCGTCGAGGTCGTTGTCGACGACCACCCGCCCGACCCGGTCGACCCGCACCTGCACGAGCAACCACCGCAGGAACGCCAGCGCGAGGAGGCCGGAGACGATGCCGAGGACCCAGTACAACCACGTGTCCTGGTCGGCGACGAACCGTTGCACCGTGCGCGGGTAGACGGTCTGGTCGGAACCACCGGGGATGACGTCGAGGTACGCGAGCACCAGGGCGGCGCCACCGGCGAGCAGGAGCGCGCCGAGCACGGCGAGGCCGATGCGGTTGCCACGCGTGGTGCGGCGGTGCACGTCAGCGCTCCTTCCGGGAGAGCTTGACCCGGACCTGGTGGGGGCGGGCGGGTTCGAGCTGGCCGAGACGGTCCTCGACGACCTGCTGCACCCGGTCGGCGAGGCCGTCGGTGCGCCGCAGTGAGGTGGTGGCCCGGACGGTGAGGGCCCGCCGGCCGGAGACGCCGGCCGAGGAGATCCCGTCGACGCCGCGTGCGGCGGCGGCCAGCGTGCGCGCGAGGCTGGAGCGGGTGAGGCCCGCGGCGATGCCGGTCCCGCTGTCGGCGAGCTCGACCAGGCGGCGGCGCGGCGGGACGAGGGCGGCGAGCAGGAGGAGCAGCCCGACCGCCCCGACGACGATGCCGACCACGAGGGCGACGGTGTCGCCGAGGGAGGTGCGGCGCGCCCAGTCGCTGATCGTGTCGGCGTCGACGAGCCACGCCTGATGGCGGATCGCCGCGACGAGGGCGAAGACAGCTCCCGCGGCGAAGACGACCAAGCCCACCAGAGCGGTCAGGGTCGCGGCCGACCCGCGGCGGCCGCGGGGCATGCGGACGTCGGTCATCACAGCACCCGTCGGCGTTCCACCGGCGGGCGGCGCAGCGCGGCGACGGTGATGTCGACGTGGTCGACCCGCATGCCGGCGAGCGTGGCGACCTGCTCGGTGACCCGCTGCCGGACCGCGCGGGTCACCTGCCGGACCGGAGCGGGGTAGTCGACGGCGAGGTCGAGGCGCAGTGCGGCGACGCGACCGTCGACCTCGGCCGTGGCGCGGACCCGGGGTGACCCGAGCGAGCGTCCGGCGAGCGAGCGTCGCAGCCCCGCGGCGTGGTCCACCTCGACGGCCGCCTGCGCCGCGATCTTCTCCACGACGCGGTCGGCGATCGTCGTGCGTCCCCGGTCGTCGGGGTCGGCGAGGGTCGCGGACCGGTCGGGGACCGCCGCGACGGCGGTGGTCACCGGTCGAGGCGGTCGCGGCGGCGATCGCCGAGCACGCCGGTGAGGTCGAGCGTGCCGTCGAGCACGAGGCCGACCGCCACCCCGACGACACCCAGGACGAGCACGATGACGAACGCGCTGAACCCGCCGAACGCCCCGGCGAAACCGAGGGCGATGCCGACGAACAAACCGATCAGCGCACCGGGGTGGCGATCCATGGTCGTGCTCCTGTCGTGTTGGTGGTGCAGGTGGTTCAGATCGACCCGTGGTGGGTCCGGCGCCGTCGGGCGACGACGACCCGTCGGGCCAGCCGCCGGAGCAGCCGGGTCGGGCGCCGCGAGCGCACGACCGTCGGTCGCGGACCGCCGGCCCGCACCCCGCCGACGCC
>NZ_JBTJEQ010000076.1:0-13676 GCF_054456675.1 Jatrophihabitans sp. YIM 134969 | reverse complement strand
CGCACCGTTCCAGCCGGCCGCGGCGTTCCAGCAGCCCGCCCCCACCGCCGGCCCGCCCGCGGGAGGCGGGCACGGCCCGGTCCCCGGCGGCATCCGCGGCGACCTCGTCGACGGCCGCTTCGCCGGTGGTCAGACCCCCGGCCCGGCCCTGCAGAACCCCAAGCTGCTGCGGGTCCGGCTCACCGAACCGTTCCTCGCCAAGCAGGGCGCGATGGTGGCCTACCAGGGACAGCTCGCGTTCCACTACCAGGGCGCGGGGATGGGCCGGGTGCTCAAGCGGGCGTTGACCGGTGAGGGCCTCGCGCTCATGCGGGTCGAGGGCGCGGGCGACTGCTACCTCGCCGACCGCGCCAAGCACGTCCACCTGCTGCAGGTCGACGGCGGCATCTCGGTCAACGGCAAGAACGTCCTGGCGTTCTCGCAGTCCCTGGAGTGGAACGTCGAGCGCGTCAAGGGCGCCGCGATGGCCAGCGGCGGGTTGTTCAACACCACCCTGCGCGGCAGCGGCTGGCTCGCGATCGTCACCGACGGCGAACCGGTCGTCCTCGACGCCGGCACGGCCCCGACCTTCGCCGACACCGACGCGATCGTCGCCTGGTCGGCCGACCTGCAGACCTCGCTGCACTCGACGATGAGCGCGGGCGCTCTCATCGGCCGGGGTTCGGGCGAGGCCGTGCAGGTCGTGTTCCAGGGTCGCGGGTTCGTCATCGTGCAGCCGTCGGAGACGGTGAACACGCCGGGAGCGTGACCCACCACGGGAGCGTCGCGCGCCGCAACTGCCCTTCCCAGGAGCGGCCCGCCCAGGAGCGGCCCGCCCAGCAGTGTCCCTCCCAGGAGTGTCCCTCCCAGGAGTGTCAGAGGGTCCGCCTAGCGTCCCCGGCGTGAGTGCAGCCACCGCGACCGCACCGGAGCGGATCGCCCGTCAGCTCGGGTTCGACGAGCTCGACGAGCCGCTGCGCGAGACCACGTTCGTCGTCGTCGACCTCGAGACCACCGGTGGTTCCGCGGCGAGCGAAGCCATCACCGAGATCGGCGCGGTGAAGGTCCGCGGCGGCGAGGTCATCGGCGAGTTCGCCACGCTCGTCGATCCCGGCCGGGCCATCCCGCCGTTCATCAGCGTGTTGACCGGCATCACCGACGTCATGGTGGCGCAGGCGCCGCGCCTCGACGCCGTGCTGCCCTCGTTCCTCGAGTGGGCGCGCGGCAGCGTGCTCGTCGCCCACAACGCCCCGTTCGACGTCGGGTTCCTCAAGGCGGGGGCCGCGAGCCTCGCGCTCGCCTGGCCGGGGTTCGCGGTGGTCGACACCGCGGTGCTCGCGCGGCGGGTGCTCACGCGTGACGAGGTGCCCAACTGCAAGCTGTCGACCCTCGCGCCGTTCTTCCGGGCGGAGGTGCAGCCGAACCACCGCGCGCTCACCGACGCCCGCGCCACGGTCGACGTCCTGCACGGGCTCATCGCCCGGCTCGGCAGCCTCGGCGTGCAGTCCCTGCCCGAACTGCGCGCGTTCACCGCCCAGGTCACCGAGGCCCAGCGCCGCAAACGTCACCTCGCCGACGGCCTGCCCCGCCGTCCCGGGGTCTACGTCTTCCAGGACGCCCGTGGGATCCCGCTCTACGTCGGCACGAGCAAGGACGTCGGCGCGCGGGTGCGCCAGTACTTCGTCGCGAGCGAGACCCGCACCCGCATGGGCGAGATGATCGGCCTGGCCGAGTCGGTCGAGACCGTGGTGTGCGCCCACGCCCTCGAGGCCCAGGTCCGCGAGGTCCGGCTCATCGCCGCCCACAAGCCCCGGTACAACCGCCGGTCGAAGTTCCCGGAGCGCTCGGTGTGGCTGAAGCTCACCCGGGAGGCCTTCCCGCGCCTGTCGATCGTGCGCAAGGTCGCCGACGACGGCGCGGCCTACCTCGGTCCGCTCCGCACCAAGGCGGTGGCCGAGCAGGTGCGTGACGCCGTCCACGACGCCGTGCCGTTGCGGCAGTGCAGCGACCGGCTCTCGGTCCGCCGCATCGTCCGGGCCGCGTGCGCGCTGGCGGGCATCGGTCGCTGCAGCGCGCCCTGCGAGAACCCCTCCGATCCGGGCTACGCCGCGCTGGTCGAGGTCGTGGCCCGGGCCTGGTCGGGTGACGCCCGCGAGCTCGTCGCCCCGCTCGAACGCAAGATCGCGGAGCTCTCGTCGCACCAGCGCTACGAGCAGGCCGGAGTGGTCCGCGACCGGATGACCTCGCTGGTACGGGCCTGTGCCCGCATGCAGCGGATGGCCTCACTCACCCGCATCTCCGAACTCGTGGCCGCCGCCCCCGACGGCGCGGGCGGCTGGGACCTCGCGATCGTGCGGTACGGGCGGCTCGCCGGGGCGGCGCACGCCCCGGTCGGCACCCCGCCGTACCCGGTCATCGACGCCGCCACCGCGATCGCCGAGGTGGTGGCACCGGGCACCGGTCCGGCGCCCGCGGCGCTGGCCGAGGAGACCGAGCTGGTCCTGCGGTGGCTGGAACGGCCGGGCGTCCGGCTGGTCCGCAGTTCCGAGGGCTGGTCCTCCCCCGCCTTCGGCGCGGGCGCGCTGCGCAACCGCCTGGGCGACGCCACCGTCGACCGCACGGTGCGCGACCCGTTCGCCGACCGTCGCCGCCTGCGGCCGGTCGCCCAACCGGTCCGGGCCCCCCGCGCGCGGCACGCGTCGTGAGAGGGTCACCGGGTGATCACGACCATCGTCATGGTGTCCGTCGACCCCTCGCGCATCCCCGAGGCGGCGCGGGAGATCGCCGAGATCGACGGCGTCAGCGAGGTCTACTCGGTGGCGGGCGACGTCGACCTCATCGCGATCGTGCGGGTCCGTGAGTTCGACCGGATCGCCGAGGTCGTCGCCGGGCAGCTGTCGAAGGTCCCCGGTGTGCTCGGCACCGACACCCACGTCGCGTTCCGCGCCTACTCCTCGGTCGACCTCGACGCCGCGTTCGACATCGGGTCCTGACCGACAGCGTCGTCCCGCCGGTGTCCCGCCGGTGTCCGGCCGGCCGGCGTCGAGCCGGCCGCGGCGTCAGGGCCGGAACGCCTGCCAGCGCGCGAGCAGGTCGGCCGCGCGCCCGTCGGCCACCGCGGCGCGGGCCACCACCAGCGCGTCGGCGAGCAGCGCCTCGGTCGACGCCCCCGGGTCGCGGGCGTCGAGGGTCACCACACCGGTCGAGAGGTCGTGCGCCACGATCGCGGCCGCAGCGTTGAGGGTGACGGCGTCGGTGATCTCGGGCAGTTCCCCGGCCACCACCGCCCGCACCACCCCCGCGTTGTGGATCCGGTCGCCACCCCGGAGCGCGACCGGCGGCACGGCGGCGATCCCCAGCCGGGTCGCGTCGACCACCACCGGGTGCACCTCCCCGCCGCTCACCACCCAGGCGTGGGTGGTCGTCGTGGTCGTGAACTCGTCGAGACCGTCGTCGCCCCGCGCCACGATCGCGGTGTCGCCGCGGGCGGCGAACGCGCCGGCCACCACCGGCGCCATGGCGAGGTCGAAGCACCCCACCGACGACGCCCCCGGACGCGCCGGGTTGGTCAACGGACCGAGCAGGTTGAAGGCGGTGGGCACGCCCATCTCGCGGCGGGGCACCGCGGCGTGGCGCATGCCGGCGTGGAAGACGTTGGCCGCGCAGAACCCGATGCCGACCCTCGCCAGCGAGGCCTCGACCCCGCTCGCGTCGAGGTCGACCGCGATCCCGAGCTCCTCGAGCACGTCGGTCGAACCCGACTTCGACGACGCCGAGCGGTTGCCGTGCTTGGCCACGGTGCGACCCGTCCCGGCCACGACGATCGCCGCCATGCTCGAGATGTTGACGGTCTCGGCGCGGTCGCCGCCGGTACCGACGATGTCGACCGCGGGGCCGGGCAGCGCCACCCGGGGCGCGCGGCCGCGCATCTCCTCGGCCAGGCCGCCGAGTTCCTCGGGGGTCTCACCCTTGGCGTGCAGCAGCGCCGCGAAGGCCGCGACCTGCGACGGCGTGGCGCTGCCGTCCATGATCTCGGCCATCGCCCACCGGGTCGACGCCGCGGGCAGCGACTCACCGGCGATGAGCGGGCCGAGCACGTCGGGCCAGCGCAGGCCCGTGGGCGAGCTCACCGCACGTGCGGGATCGCGGCGTCCGCCGTGGCGACGCCGCGCAGCTGGGCCGCGACCACGGCCCGCGCCGCGACCGGGTCTACCGGGCGCGCGATGGTGGCGTCGACCTGCGCCCAGCTCGACAGCCAGCCGTCCTGGGCCCGGGCGAGCAGCACGACCACGGGCGGGCCGTCGGTGCGCTCCATCTTCAGCTGACGCGACAGGCCCATGCCGCCGGTGGGTTGGGCCTCACCGTCGAACACGAGCAGGTCCGCGCCGTCGCCGTCGATCTGGGTGATGACGTCGGCGAAGCGGTCGCACTCGACCCAGTCGATGCGGGGGGCGTCCGCCGCGGGGCGTCGCCCGACCGCGGTCCGCACACTCGCGCGCAACGCCGCGTCCTGGCTGTAGAGGACGACGGTGGCGGTGCCCCTGCCGGGGGTCTGGACGGCGGCCATGGTCCCGGATCGTAACGGCCCGGACACGACTCGCCGCACCACGCCGGGGGTGCCGGGCACCGCGTCGCACAGGGGAGACATACTGGCCGGGTGACCACGGCAGCCACGCAGGCCGAGGGCGGGTTCGACACGAGTCGTGTCCACTCGCTCACGCGGCCGAACCTCGTCAGCGTCGGCACGATCGTGTGGCTCTCCAGCGAGCTGATGTTCTTCGCCGGACTGTTCGCCATGTACTTCACGATCCGTGCGGTGCACGCGGGCGACTGGCCGCAGACGATCATGCACAACGGCGAGATGGAGAAGATCACCCTCGACGTCCCGTACGCGCTGGTCTTCACGATCATCCTGGTGGCGTCCTCGGTGACCTGCCAGTGGGGCGTGTTCGCCGCGGAGAAGGGCGACGTCTACAAGCTGCGCCGCTGGTTCGTCATCACGTTCCTCATGGGCCTGGTGTTCCTGCTCGGCCAGGCGAACGAGTACCGGCTGCAGGTGCACGAGGGCAACACCCTCGGGGCGTCCGGCTACGGCTCGGTCTTCTTCCTCACCACCGGCTTCCACGGTCTGCACGTCACCGGCGGCCTGGTCGCGTTCGTGCTGTTCCTCATGCGCACGGCGCTCGGCAAGTTCACCCCCGCCCAGGCCACCGCGGCGATCGTCGTGTCGTACTACTGGCACTTCGTCGACATCGTGTGGATCGGCCTGTTCTTCACCATCTACATTCTCCAGTGACCGTGCCTGCCAGCACCGGATCCACCACCGCACACGAACGCGTTGAGCGACACGAGTTGAGAGGGCAGGCATGAGCGACAGTGACCTGGAGGAGGGCGGCGAGCTCGGGTTCGCCCCTGCCGTCCCCGTCACCGGCGACGACTCCCCGGTGGCCCCGCCGAGAGCCGCGACGGCCAAGCCCCGTCGGCGCGCCCGCGGGAAGTGGCACCGCCGGCTGGGCGGGACCCTGGCGCTGCTGATCGCCCTCACCGGCGTCGGCGCGCTCTACACGGCGTTCGCGAGCTCCTCCAGTGCCGAGGAGGGCGCCACCACCGCGTCGGCCGCCGAGAACGCCGCGGCCGGCCAGAGCATCTACCAGACCGCCTGCATCACCTGTCACGGCGCGAACCTCGAGGGCGTCACGGGCCGCGGCCCGAGCCTCGTGGGTGTCGGCCAGGCCGCGACCTACTACCAGGTCAGCACCGGCCGCATGCCGGTCGCGCGCCAGGAGGCCCAGGTCCCCCGCAAGGACCCGAGCTACACCGACGAGCAGGTCGAGCAGATCGCGGCCTACGTCGAGACCTACGGCGGCGGCCCGTCGATCCCGTCCGGCTCGCTGCGGGCCAGCTCCGACGACCTCGCCGAGGGCGGTCAGCTGTTCCGCCTGAACTGCGCGCAGTGCCACGGCTTCTCCGGCAAGGGCGCCCCGCTCTCGGCGGGCAAGTACGCCCCCGGCCTGGAGCTGTCCACCGACAAGCAGATCTACGGCGCCATGCTGTCCGGCCCCGAGAACATGCCGGTGTTCAACGACAACCAGCTCACCCCGGACCAGAAGCGCATGGTCATCGACTACGTCCAGACGCTGAAGGCGCAGAAGGACCCGGGCGGCGCCGGCATCGGCCGCATCGGCCCGGTCTCCGAGGGTCTCGTGATCTGGATCGTCGGCGTCGGTCTGCTCATGGGGATCATCCTCTGGATCGGACGGAAGACCGCATGACCAGCTCCCGCACCTCGCACGACCGCGACTCCCACGACGTCGATCCCGCGGACCTCGGCGCCACGGGCGGCGAGTACGGCCCGTCGGGCGCCGCCCACGGCGTGCAGCACCCCTCGCTGGCCGAGGTCGAGGCGATGACGCCCGAGGAGGCGTTGATCGCCGCGGCCGAGGTCGACGGTGTGCGCATCGTCCACCGCCGCGAGCGCTTCCCGGTGCCCGGCACCAAGGCCGAGAAGCGCGCCGAACGGGCGGTCGCGACCGTCTTCCTGCTCGCGTTCCTGTGCTTCGTCGCCTTCACGGTCGCGTTCATCGCCCTGCCGTGGCGGTTCAACCTCCCGGGCCAGGGCAGCCAGGCCTTCGCCTACTACACCCCGGTGCTCGGCGCGACCCTCGGCCTGGGCCTCGCCCTCATGGGCGTCGGCGCGGTGCTGTGGGCCAAGTGGCTCATGCCCGAGGAGGAGGCGGTCCAGGACCGCCACCAGGACCCGGAGCCCGACGAGTCGCAGCTGCTCACCGCGGGCTTCCTGCAGCAGTCCTACGTCGACAGTGGCCTCAACCGCCGTTCGCTCATCGTGCGGACCATCGGCCTCGCGGGCCTCGGTCTCGGCGTCGCGCCGCTGGTCGCGGTGGTCGGCAGCCTGCTGAAGAAGCCGGGCGACAAGCTCGACGGCACGCTCTACGGCGAGAACACCCCGATCGTGGACTCCACCGGCCGTCGGATCAGCCCCCAGGACATGCAGCCCGGCGGGCAGATCACGGTGTTCCCGGGTGTCCCCGACGGCATCCGCGACGCCTCCTCCCCCGTGCTGCTCATCCGGCTCCGTCCGGACCAGAAGGTCGAGGCGCGGTCCGGCCAGGCCGACTTCGGGTGGAACGACTTCGTCGCGTTCTCCAAGATCTGCACCCACGCCGGCTGCCCGGCCTCGCTCTACGAGCAGCAGACCTCGCGCCTGCTCTGCCCGTGCCACCAGAGCCAGTTCGAGGTGCTCCGCGACGCGAAGCCGGTCTTCGGCCCGGCCACCCGGTCGCTGCCGAAGCTGCCCATCGACGTCGAGATCGTCGACGGCGTCCAGTACTTCGTCTCGCGGCGCGGTTTCGTCGAGCCGGTCGGCCCCGGTTTCTGGGACCGACGTTCCGAGTCACAGCGATGAAGTCCGGGCTGTGAACATGTTCAATCCCGACGTACGATCTGTGCAGGCCTGCCAGCCCGGACCCACCTCGTGTGGGATCACCTTGGGGGTGTCCCCGTGACCGCGACGGTTACCAACTCGACGACGGTGCCGAGCTCGAAGCGCCTCGCCGACCCGCGTACGCCGCTGGGCAAGGGCGCGAAGGGGGTCCAGGAGCGCTTCGGCCCGACTGCTCCCATCCGCGGCCTGCTGAACAAGGTCTTCCCGGACCACTGGTCGTTCATGATGGGCGAGATCGCGCTCTACTCGTTCATCATCCTGCTGGTCACCGGGACGTACCTGACCTTCTTCTACGACCCGTCGATGACCGAGGTCGTCTACCACGGCCGCTACATCGGCCTCGACGGCGTCACGATGTCCCGCGCGTACGAGTCGACGCTGTCGATCAGCTTCGACGTCCGCGGCGGGCTCATCGTCCGGCAGATCCACCACTGGGCGGCGCTGCTGTTCATCGCCGCCATGGTCATCCACATGGGGCGCGTGTTCTTCACCGGCGCCTTCCGCAAGCCGCGCGAGACCAACTGGATCATCGGTCTGCTGCTCATCGTGCTCGGCACGGTCGAGGGCTTCGCCGGCTACTCGCTCCCCGACGACCTGCTGTCGGGCACCGGCCTGCGGATCGCGGACGCGATCATGCTGTCGATCCCGGTCGTCGGGACCTGGGTGTCGTTCCTGGTCTTCGGCGGGCCGTTCCCGGGCACCGAGATCATCGGCCGGCTCTACATCGCCCACGTGCTGCTGCTGCCCGGTGTCCTGCTCGCCCTCATCGGCGCGCACATGGCGCTGCTGGTCAAGCAGAAGCACACCGAGTTCCCGGCCCCGGGCCGCTCGGAGACCACCGTCTCCGGCGAGCGGGTCATGCCGCTCTACGCGGCGAAGGCCGGCGGCTTCTTCTTCCTGGTCTTCGGTGTCTGCGCGGCCCTCGGTGGCCTCGCGCAGATCAACCCGATCTGGCTGTTCGGCCCGTACAACCCGGCTCAGGTCTCGGCGGGCTCGCAGCCCGACTGGTACATGGCCATGCTCGACGGCTCGACCCGCCTGTTCCCCTCGTGGGACATCCGGTTGTTCGGCTACACCGTTCCGGCCATCTTCTGGCCGACGGTCGTCCTGCCGGGCATCCTCATCACCCTCGCGGCGGCCTACCCGTTCCTCGAGGCCAAGATGACGAAGGACCGCGGGTTCCACAACCTGCTCCAGCGTCCGCGCGACGTCCCGGTCCGCACCTCGCTGGGCGTCATGGCCTTCACCTTCGCGATCGTGCTGTACATCTCCGGCGGCAACGACCTCATCGCCAAGGCGTTCGACATCTCGCTGAACGCCATGACGTGGGGCGGGCGCATCGGCTTGATCGTCCTGCCGCCGCTGATGTACCTGCTCACGTACCGCATCTGCCTCGGCCTGCAGCGTCACGACCGTGAGGTGCTGGAACACGGCATCGAGACCGGCGTGATCATGCGGCTGCCGTCGGGTGAGTTCATCGAGGTGCACCAGCCCCTCGGCCCGGTCGACGAGCACGGCCACGGGGTCCTCCCCTACGCCGGCACGCCGGTCCCGAAGCGGATGAACCAGCTCGGCGTCGGCTCGCTCACCTCGATCCGCGGCTTCTTCGCCCCGGTCAAGGAGAAGCCCGAGATCGCCGATCAGATCGCCGCGATCGAGGCCCGCGAGGCCGAGGAGCAGGCCGCCGAGCGTCGCGAGCTCACCAGCGGCGGTCAGCAGTAGGAGCCCCGCTCCCCCGCACCACGACGAACGGCCCCGGCAGCATCGCTGCCGGGGCCGTTCGCTGTCCCTGGGGATGACCGACCCGCCCCCGTCGTCAGCGCGGCCTGGACCCCGTGGGCGTGGGCGTGGACCTCGGCCGGCCTGACCGCTCCGAGGTGATCCGGGGGCTGGAGCCCCTGGTCCACCTCGTCGAGGTCACCCGGATGTCCACGGCGGCACCCAGGGACGACGGTGCACGCACCGGTGGTGCACCAGGGGGGTCGGGAGCACGCACGTGGACCCGGGTGGGGTGCGATGCCTCTCCGCACGCCGCGGCGCCGAGGCCGGCGACCGTGTCGGCGTCGTCGGCGCGATCCGAGGCCGGGAGCACCCGGACCAGCTCGCCGAGGTCACCCAGGTACGCCCACGGCGCCACCCGGGGACCACGGTGCGCGCACCCGTGGTGCATCGGGCGGGGGTCAGGGGCACCGGCAGGGTGCACCGGTGGCGCACCGTGTCACGACGGCGGGGAACGGACCCGTGGCGACGGGTGGGAACGGACCCCTCCCCCGGGGGTGGGCGGTCGGTCGGTCCTGGTGGGTGGTGGGTCGGGGGTACGGCCGAGGTCGCGGTCCCCGCGCCGGTGGTTGTCGCCCTGGGACGCGACGACGCCGATGCGCCGCGTCGGCGACACACACGAACGCCCCGGTCCGCTCGGGTGAGCGGGCCGGGGCGTTCGGGAACGCGGAAGGTCAGGCGCCGTGGTTGGTGACGCCGCTGCTGGCCGCCTTTCGACCACCGATGTAGTACTCGAACAGCAGGCCGCCGACGGCGAACAGGATCAGGAAGACCCCGGTGATGATGAGCCACACCTCGACGAACGCCAGCGCGAGGCCCGTGACGGTGGCGGCGACGGCGATGCCGAAGGGCCAGTAGGAGCCGGGGCTGAAGAAGCCGAGTTCGCCCGCGCCCTCGGCGATCTCGGCGTCGGCGCGGTCCTCGGGGCGAGGGTCGATGCGGCGGGAGACGAACCAGAAGAACCCGCCGGTGAGGCCCATGAGGCCGCCGGAGAGCACCAGCGAGGTGACACCGACCCACTCGATGTCGCCGTCGTTGACGTGGGTCCAGATGGCGTACATCGTCGCGGCCAGCCAGCAGAAGACGGCGATGCCGAGGAACATGCGGTTCTCGAGCTTCACGGCTCAGTTCCCCCCGGGCAATCCGTTGACGTCGACCTGCGTTCCACTGGCCTGACGCGCCGTGCGGTCGGTGTAGAAGGGGTGCGTCGTGGTCGAGTACGGCGCGAGACCCACCGAGGTGAGCGCCTCGGACTGCCGCGAGGCGTCGTCCGGGCCGAGCTTGGCCAGCGCGTCCAGGTAGTCCTGGTAGACGTCCATGGAGACGACCCGGACCTCGAAGTTCATCTGCGAGTGGTAGGTGCCACAGAGCTCGGCGCACCGGCCGACGTAGCTGCCTTCCTTCGTCGCGGTGAACTGGAAGGTGTTGTCCTTGCTGGTGTCGTTCGTGCCGTGCGGGATGACGTCGCGCTTGAACAGGAACTCCGGCACCCAGAACGAGTGGATGACGTCGTAGCTGTGCTCGATGATCTTGACGTTCTTGTTGACCGGCACGAGCAGGATCGGCACCTCGTCGGACGTGCCGACGGTGTTGACCGGGGTCTCGGTGCCGGCGAAGTTCGAGTTGTTCCCACCGCAGTTGAGGTACTGGAACTGCCAGTTCCACTTGAACGCGTCGACCTGGACGGTGCAGTCGGGGTTGGCCGACTCCCGGTTGACGAAGTTCTGCGTGCGGACCGTGTAGAAGAACAGGCCGATGATGAGGAAGAACGGGACGATCGTGTAGACCCACTCGATCGGCAGGTTGTACTTCGTCTGGCGCGGCAGTTCCTCGGGCGGCGTGCCCTTGCGGCGGCGGTAGACGATGCAGCACCAGAAGATCAGCGCCCAGACCACGACACCGACCGCGAGCGCGGTGAGGCCGGACCAGGTCCACAGGACCCGCATCTTCTCGGCCTGTTCGGTCACGCCGCGGGGCCACCCGAAGCGGAACTTGTCCTCGAACTCCGCGGTGGTGCACCCGGTCAACGTGACCAGCGCGAGCACCGTCAGCGCGGCGAGACCCGCGATCCGGCGACCCCGCCGGCGCGGGCGCACCGGGGCGTCCGCAGGACGCTCCGAACCTGGCATCTGACGCACATCCGGAGCCTAACCGACGCACCTGGCGGGCACGGCAGCACCCGCCGTCCGGGCCGCCCTGGGATGATGGCCTGTGTGTGCGGTCTGATCGGGTTCCTGGCAGCTGACGGCAAGGCCCGCGAGGTCCGCGACCTCGTCGGTGACTCCACCGCGTGCATGCGTCACCGCGGCCCCGACGAGGGCGGGGTCTGGTCCGACGACGACGTGGTGATCGGGTTCCGCCGGCTGTCGATCATCGACATCGACCACAGCCACCAGCCGATGCCCTACCTCGACGGCCGCTACCAGATCATCTTCAACGGCGAGATCTACAACTACCTGGAACTGCGCGAGCGGTTGACGGCCGAGTTCGGTGCCACGTTCGAGACCGAGGGCGACACCGAGACCATCGTCGCGGCCTACCACCACCTCGGACCGCGCTGCGTGCGCGAACTGCGCGGCATGTTCGCCTTCTTCATCTGGGACAGCCAGGAGGAGGTCGTGTTCGGCGCCCGCGACTGGTTCGGCATCAAGCCGCTGTTCACCTACACCGACGAGCGCGGGACGTTCTTCGCCAGCGAGAAGAAGAGCCTGCTCACCGTCGCCGAGGACCGTGAGGTCGACGGCGACGCCACCCTCGACACCACCGCGCTGCAGCACTACCTCACGCTGCAGTACGTCCCCGAGCCCGCGACGCTCCACCGCGCGATCCGGCGAGTCGAGTCCGGCACCTGGTTCACCATGAAGCCCGGCGAGGCGCCCACCTACCACCGCTACTTCCACCCCGACTTCCCGGCGCGGCCGGTCGACGACGCCGAGAAGCTCTACCGCGAGATCGCCGAGGCCCTCGAGGACTCCGTCGCGAAGCACATGCGGGCCGACGTGACGGTCGGGGCCTTCCTGTCCGGCGGCATCGACTCCACTGCCATCGCCGCGCTGGCCAAGCGGCACAACCCGCAGCTGCTGACGTTCACCACCGGCTTCGAACGCGAGGGGTTCTCCGAGATCGACGTCGCGGCCGAGTCCGCCGCGGCCATCGGCGTCGAGCACATCACCAAGGTGGTCGGGCCGGCGGAGTTCATGGACACGCTGCCGCTCATCGTCTGGTACCTCGACGACCCCGTGGCCGACCCGGCCCTGGTCCCGCTCTACTTCATCGCCCGCGAGGCCCGCAAGCACGTCAAGGTCGTGCTCTCCGGTGAAGGCGCCGACGAGCTGTTCGGCGGTTACACGATCTACAAGGAACCGCTGTCGCTGAAGCCGTTCGACTACGTCCCCTCGCCGCTGCGCAAGGGCCTGGGCGCGCTCTCCACCCGCCTGCCCGACGGCCTGCGCGGCAAGGACCTGCTGCGGCGCGGGTCGATCTCGCTGGAGGAGCGGTACTACGGCAACGCCCGCATCTTCCGCAACGACGAGCTGGCGCAGCTGGGCCTCTACAGGTCGTTCGACCCGAACGTCAGCCACACCGACGTCACGCGATCGTTGTACGCAGCAACAGAACACCTCGACGGCTCCACCCGCATGCAGTACGTGGACCTGTTCACCTGGCTGCGCGGCGACATCCTCGTCAAGGCCGACAAGATGACGATGGCCAACTCCCTGGAGTTGCGCGTGCCGTTCCTCGACACCGAGGTGTTCGAGGTCGCGAGCCGCATCCCCACGAGCGAACGCCTCACCAAGGAGACGACCAAGTACGCCCTGCGGCGCGCCCTGGAGTCCATCGTGCCGGCGCACGTGCTGAACCGACCCAAGCTCGGGTTCCCCGTACCGACCCGCCACTGGCTCAAGGACGAGCTCTACGACTGGGCGAAGGCGATCATCGCCGACTCCGGCGCGGGCGACCTCATCAACCTGCCCGCCGCGCAGCGGTTGCTCGACGCCCACCGGGCCGGCCCGGTCGACCTCTCCCGCAAGATCTGGACCGTGCTGGTGTTCCTGCTCTGGCACGGCATCTTCGTCGAACACCGCATCACGATCGAACCCCTCGAGCCCGTGTATCCCGTCAAGCTCTGACGTACGGCCGGTTCCCGGCTGATCCCCTCGAGATCTGGACAATTATCGCCACTCCGGGCAGCGTGACGGGCGCCCCTGCGAACCACGCGGGCCGGCCTCGTCCACGAAGGAGTGGCATGACCGATCTCATCGATCCCACCGAGACCCCCCAGACCGACCAGACCCACCAGACCGACCAGACCCACCGGGCCGACCGGGCCGACCGGGGCTCCGACACCGCCGGCGAGCCCGGCCGCGGCGTCTCCCGCCGCACAGTCCTCGCGGGGCTGGGCGGCGGCGCCGCGCTCACCGCTTCCGCCGCGCTGCTCACCCCCGGTACGGCCACC
>NZ_JBTJEQ010000075.1:0-13785 GCF_054456675.1 Jatrophihabitans sp. YIM 134969 | reverse complement strand
GGCCAGGCGGGCGACGTCGGCCGCGTCGTGCGCGACCGGCGTGCGGGGCGTGGCGGGGTCGCCCGGCCAGCCGCTCCCGGGCCGGGCGAACGGCTGCGGGGCGGTCACGGGTGGTGAGCCTGCCATGATGGGGCCATGCCGAAGGTGGTCGGGAACATCGTCTGGAAGCTGCTGGTCCTCGCGATCAGCCGACCGGTGGCGTCGACCCTGCGCGACACCGTGCAGTCGGTCTGGGCCAAGAGCCGTCCGGGCAACCCGCCCCGCACCGCCGCCGACCCCGACGCCAAGTGGGTCGACGCCATCCTCTACGCCGGACTGACCGGCGTCGGGTTCGCCGTGGGCGAGTTGGTCGCCCAGCGCGGCGCGGCCGAGATCTGGCGGACCTTCGGCGGCGGCGAGACCCCCGACCAGCGCAAGCTGCGCGAGGCGGCCGAGAAGGAGAAGGCGAAGGCCGCGAAGCTGTCGCCGCGCCAGCGGGCGGCGGCGATCCGCAAGCGCGACGCCGCGACCTACGCGAAGTCGGCGAAGAAGCGCGTCAAGTCGTTCGCGTCCTGACCGCACCCGACCCGACGGTGTCCGCGCCCCGCATCGAGCACGAGGACGTCCCGCTCGACCGGTACCACCTGCACCTGCGCCGCATGCGTCCGGTGGACACGCCGCACGCCCCGACGATGGTGCTCATGCACGGCATCATCGACTCGTCGGTGAGCTGGGAACCGGTCATGCCGGCGTTCGCCGAGTACGCCGACGTCATCGCCCCCGACCTGATGGGTCACGGCCGTTCGGCCAAGCCGCGCACGGACTACTCCGTCGGCGCGCACACCAACCACCTGCGCGACCTGCTCGACGCCCGGGGCCACGACCGGATCGTGCTCGTCGGCCACTCGCTCGGCGGTGGGGTGGCGATGGCCTTCCAGTACCAGTACCCCGGCCGGTGCGACGCCCTCGTGCTGGTCGCCGCGGGTGGACTCGGGCGGCGGATCTCGCCGTGGCTGCGCCTCGCCTCGCTGCCGGGGGTGGTGCCGGCGATGGGGCTCGCGACCACCCGGCCGGTGGTCGGGTCGATCGCCGCCGTGCGCCGCCGGGCGCTGCACCAGGGCGCCGACCGCCGGGCGTGGGTGCTCGCGAACGCCGGCCGGGTGCTCACCGACCTCGGTCAGCCCGGCGCGCGCGACGCCTTCAAGAACACCCTGCGCGGCGTCATCGACCACACCGGGCAACGCAACATCGCGCTGGGGAAACTGCACCTGGCGCAGGAGATCCCGACCCTGTTCGTCTGGGGCGCCGACGACCCGATCATCCCGGTCGACCACGCCTACCGGGCGGCCGAGCTCGCGCACGGCGAGGTCGCCGTCATCGAGGGAGCCGGACACGCCCCGCACCGTTCGCACCCCGAGCGCTTCGCCGAGATCGTCACCGAGTTCCTGCGCCGCCACGAGGTGGTCTGACCGCCGGGAACGGCCGGATTCTGTGTCTTCCTGCGGCGACAGAGCGCAGGAGTACACAGAATTTGCCAGGATGGGGCGATGCCGTGGCTGGTGGGTCTCGTCGTCTACGCCGCCGGCGTGGTCGCGACCCTCTGGCTGACCGCGAACGTCGAGTTCTTCGAGATGGTGTGCTTCGAGGACCGGCGCCGGATGTCGGTGGTGTGGCCGTTCACCTGGCTCGCCGCGGGGTGCGTCGCCTTGCTGTACGCGACGTCGGTGGTGCACGAACGGATCGTCGGGCGCCACGACCCGGGTCGCGACGTCTCCTAGGCGGAGCGGCGCGCGGCCGAGACGGTGATGCCGTCGAGGATGTCGTGCTCGCTGGCGATGAGCTCTGCCGCCCCGATCCGTTGCATGATGCAACGCAGGACCAGTGCGCCGGCACCGATGATGTCGACCCGACCCGGGTGCATCGACGGGATCGCCGCGCGCTGTTCGCGGGTCATGCCCAGCAGCAACTCGGCGACCTGGTCGACCTCGGCGGCGGACACCACAGCGCCGTCGAGGACGTCGGGGTCGTAGCGCGGCACGTCGAGCGCGATGGCCGCGACCGTGGTGACGGTCCCAGCGACGCCGACGACGGCCGTGGCCCCGGTGAGGTCGACGTCGAGCGTGGCCCGGTCGATCGCGGCGTTGACGTCGGCCTCGACCGCGGCGATCTCCGCGGCGGTGGGCGGGTCGGACACCAGGTGCCGCTCGGTCATCCGCACACAGCCCACGTCCATCGAGTAGGCCGCCACCGCCTCGGGCGCACCGACCCGGCCACGGACCAGTTCGGTCGACCCGCCGCCGAGGTCGATGACCAGCAGGTCGGTGGCGGGGTCGTCGAGCGCCGGGCGCTGCACGCGGGCACCGAGCCCCGCCGCCGCGCCGCGGAACGACAGCGACGCCTCCTCCAACCCCGTGATGACCTCGGGATCGGCGCCGAGGGTGGTGCGGACGACCTCGACGAAGTCGTCGCGGTTGGCGGCGTCGCGCGTGGCGGACGTGGCGACCATGCGCACCGCCGTCGCCCCGAGGCGGTCGATGGTGGCCCGGTAGCCCGCGAGCGCCACGCGGGTGCGCCCGATGGCCTCGGGGGCGAGCCGGCCGGTGGCGTCGACCCCCTGGCCGAGCCGGACGATCTGCATCTCGCGGGTGAGGTCGACGAGCGAGCCGTCGGCCGCGACGTCGGCCACCAGCAGGCGGATCGAGTTGGTCCCGCAATCGATGCCGGCTGCAACGGTCATGAATCCGTCTCCACGCATGGTCCGTTGGTCCACCACGGCGCGAGCACGCCGAGCGCTTCGTCGCCGATCGGGTTCACCCCGGGACCCGCGGCCAGCGCGTGCCCCACCAAGGCGTGCAGGCACTTCACCCGGTTCGGCATGCCCCCGGCCGAGACGCCCTCGATCTCCGGGACGTCGCCGAGCGTGGCGCGGTGCGCGAGGTACGCCTCGTGCGCCTCGGCGTACTCCCGCCTGAGGTCGGGCTCGTCCTGCACCCGCTCGGTCATCACCCGCATGATGCCCGTCGACTCCAGCCGGCCGATCTCCGAAGCGGCCCGCGGGCAGGTGAGGTAGAACGTCGTCGGGAACGGGACGCCGTCGACGGTGCGAGGGTTGGACTCCACGACGTCGGGCAGCCCGCAGGGGCACCGGTGCGCCACCGCCCGCATGGCGCGGGGTACGCGGCCCAACTGCTCGGCGACCACCGCACGGTCGCGGTCGGTCGCAGGCTCGGTTGTCACACGCAGCTCATCGACGGCTCATCGACTGTCGTCGGCCGCCTGGACGCTGTTCCACATCCGAGCACTCCACGAATCGCCGACCACGGTGCTGGTCGACGGCGCGGTGGAGCGGGTCTCGTCGTCCTCGTCGCCCGGGCGCACCACCACGTAGACCGTCTCGCCCGGCTTGGCGTACTGCAGCCGCTCGCGGGCCTGCTGCTCGACGTAGGCGGGGTCGTTCCAGCGGGCGCGTTCGTCCTGCAGCTGCGCCAACTGCGCCTGGCTCGCCGCCCGGTCGGCCTTGGCCTGGGACAACTCGCCGCGCGCCACGAGGTAGCGGTGCAACGGCGACGCGAGCACGACGACCGCGAACAGGACGACCAGGCCGAGCATCAGCGCGCGGCCGGTGAGGCCTCCGGCCGCGACCCGGCGACGACGGAACAGACGAGCGACAGACACGCCCCGGAGTGTCTCAGCCCTCGACCGTGAACCGCGGGAAGGCGGTCGCCCCGGCGTAGCGCGCGGCGTCGTCCAGCTCGTCCTCGATGCGCAGCAGCTGGTTGTACTTCGCCACGCGGTCGGTGCGGGCCGGGGCACCGGACTTGATCTGGCCGCAGTTCACCGCGACCGCGAGATCGGCGATCGTGGTGTCCTCGGTCTCGCCGGAACGGTGGCTCATCATGCAGCGGTAACCGTGGCGGTGGGCGAGGTCGACGGCGTCGAGGGTCTCGGTCAGCGTGCCGATCTGGTTGACCTTCACCAGCAGCGCGTTGGCCGCGCCGAGTTCGATGCCCTTGGCGAGCCGCTCGGGGTTGGTGACGAACAGGTCGTCGCCGACCAGCTGCACCTTGTCGTCGAGGGCCATGGTGAGCTCGACCCAGGTGTCCCAGTCGTCCTCGGCGAGCGGGTCCTCGATCGAGACGATCGGGTAGGAGTCGACCAGCTCGGTGTAGAAGGCGACCATCTCGGCGCCGGTGCGCTTGCTGCCCTCGAAGGCGTAGGCGCCGTCGGCGAAGAACTCCGTGGCGGCGACGTCGAGCGCCAGCGCGACGTCGACCCCCGTCTTGTAGCCGGCCCCCTCGATCGCCTCGGCGATGAGGTCCAGCGCGGCCTTGGTGCCGTCGAGGTTCGGGGCGAACCCGCCCTCGTCACCGAGACCGGTCGACAGGCCCTTCTTCTTCAGCACCGACTTCAGCGACTGGTACACCTCGGAGCCGCAGCGCAGGGCGTCGGCGAAGGTCGACGGGCCGATCGGCGCGATCATGAACTCCTGGACGTCGACGTTGGAGTCGGCGTGGGCGCCACCGTTGATGATGTTCATCATCGGGACCGGCAGCAGGTAGGCGTTCGGGCCGCCGACGTAGCGGAACAGCGGCAGCTCGGCGGAGTCGGCCGCGGCCTTGGCCACGGCGAGGGAGACGCCGAGGATGGCGTTCGCGCCGAACTGGCTCTTGTCGGGGGTGCCGTCGAGCTCGATGAGGCGGGCGTCGACGAGCCGCTGCTCGGACGCCTCGTATCCCACCAGCTCCGGCGCGATCGACTCCACGATGGCGTCGACGGCCTGCTGCACACCCTTGCCGCCGTAGCGCTTCGGGTCACCGTCGCGCTTCTCGACGGCCTCGAACGCCCCGGTGGAGGCACCGCTCGGGACGGCCGCCCGGGCGGCGGTGCCGTCGTCGAGTCCGATCTCGACCTCGACGGTGGGGTTGCCGCGCGAATCCAGGATCTCGCGGGCGGCGACGGCCTCGATGATGGCCACGGGTGACGTCCTCTCCAAGGGCACAGCAGCGGTCGAGCAACGCGGCAGAGCCTATCGGGCGGGGATCTTCCGCCAGACGGAGACGTGCTGGCGGCTGGTCGCGGTGAACGGCGAGGTGTCGAAGCCCGCCCACCGGTGTTCCCGGGTCAGCCCGGCCAGCCGGGCCATGAGATCCAGTTCCGACGGCCACACGTACCGGAACGCGGGCGATCCCCGGCGCGTGGTGCCGTCGGCGTCGAAGGTGACGTGGTGCGAGATCAGTCCCTGCTCGACCAGGTCGTACTCGTCGAAGCCGAGGTGACCCTCGCTGACGTCGAACGGCACGTACCGCTCGCCGTACGGCAGCCGCTGCAGCTCCGGGACGCCCACCTCGACGAGGAACCGCCCACCCGGGGCCAGGTGTGCGGCGGCGTTGGCGAAGCAGGCGACCTGGTCGTCCTGGGTCGTGAGGTTGCCGATCGTGTTGAACACCAGGTAGACGAGGGAGAACTCGCCCGGCACCCGCAGCGTCGCCATGTCGCCCTCGTACGCGCGGATGCGGTCGGCGCCGGCCTTGGACCGCAGCTGCGCGAGCATGTCGGCGGAGTACTCGATGCCGTGGACCTCGACCCGTTCGCGCAGGGGCAGCGCGACCCGCCCGGTACCGATCGCGAACTCCAGGACCGGGCCGGATCCGGCGAGGTCGGCGAGCAGGTCGACGGTCGGCCCGAGCACGTCGGGGGTGGAGACGGCGGCGCAGTCGGCGTCGTAGTGCTCGGCGACGTCGCCGGCGAACAGGTCGGGTCGGGTCACGGACCTACCGTCCATCGCCACGGACGACCGTCGCAAACCGTTTACCGCGGGGAGGCCTCGTCCGACGCGGTGGCCTCGGCCGCGAGCAGCGCCTCGCGGTAGGTGCGGGCCGTGGCGCGCAGCGCCGATTCAGGATCGACGCCCTGTGCAACAGCGCGGCCGACGATCTCGAACAGGTCGGCCCCGATGACCGCGGCGGCGGCGTCGTCCGCGGACGCGACCGGGGCCGGGGCCGGCACGGCGGCGGTGGCGGGCGTGCGGCGGGCGCGGCGGTGGAGCGCGGCGGCCCAGGCGAGTGCGGGCTGGCCGGACGCGATGCCCTCGGTGACCGAGGAGCGGGCCTTCTCGGCCTGCTTGAGCTGCTCCCAGTTGCGGGCGACGTCGTCGGCGGTGGCGGCGTCGCCGTCGGCGAAGACGTGCGGGTGGCGTCGGGTCATCTTGTCGACCAGCCCCTGCGCGACGTCGTCGATGTCGAATCCGCCGTCCGCCACGGGGGTTTCGGCCGCGATGCGCGCGTGGAACAGCACCTGGAGCAGGACGTCGCCGAGTTCTTCCCGCAGGGCGTCGAGATCGCCGGCCTCGAGCGCGTCGAGAGTCTCGTAGGTCTCCTCGACCAGGTACGGCGCGAGGGACGCGTGGGTCTGCTCGGCGTCCCAGGGGCACCCGCCGGGCGACCGCAACCGGTCCATGACGGCCGCGGCGGCGAGCAACGCCTCGCCCGCCGGACGGCTCACGCGGAGGTCGCGGGCTCGAGCTGGAGGTAGTCGGGCACGGTGGAATCGGGGGTGACCGACTCCTGCTCCGAGGCCCACTTGCCGTACCGCGGCGAGAGCTCGACGCGGGGCGCACCGTCGTTGACCTTCGCCGTGATGGCGGCGGCGTCGGTGGAACCCGCGCTCTCCCCGGCGAGACCCTGGAAGGCGGCGAAGTCGATGAGCAGGTCCACGAACTTCGGGGTCAGGCCCAGCTCCGCGGCCTGCTCGGGCAGCTGCGCGATGGCCTGCTCCTGGCCGGTGGTGACCTTGGTCCGCGCGGCGTCGACCGCGCTGGTGCCGGCGTCGATGCCCGCGCGCTGAAAGTAGTCGCGGTACAGCTCGAGGCGGATCAGGTAGGTCAGCGCGTACTCGCGGGCCGAGGGCTGCCCGGCCTGCGCCGGCTGCGTCGGTCCGCCGTCGAGCAGGTAACCCTCGAGGTCGGACTCGCTGATCTTGTCGTCGCCCACGAACGCGGCCGCGCCGGGCTGGACACGGCAGGCCGACAACCCGAACACGAGGCCGAGGACCGCGAGGAGCGCGAGGAAGCTCCGCAGCACTGACGTCACGGTTCGCAGGTTACCGGGCGCCCCGGGTCAGGCCGCGCGCAGCGTCGAGGCGCCCTCGGTGGGCCGGACCCAGAGCCGGGCACCCGGCTCGAGCTGCAGTCCCTCGGACCGACCGCGGGTCATGCGCACCGTGACGGTGTCGCCGTCGACGTCGACGTCGAGGCGCACCTCGTGACCGATGTGCTGCACCCGCTCGACGACGCCCGCCCGGGCACCCTCGAGCGGCGTCGGCGACAGCACGAGGTCGTGCGGGCGCACCAGCCGGTCGCCGAGCTTGGTGACCGGGCCGAGGAACCGCATGACGAACTCGTTCTGGGGCTTGTCGTAGAGCGCGATGGGGCCGCCGACCTGTTCGACCCGGCCGCCGTTGATGACGACCAGCTCGTCGGAGACCTCGAGCGCCTCCTCCTGGTCGTGGGTGACGAAGATCGTGGTCACGTGCACCTCGTCGTGCAGGCGCCGCAGCCACTCGCGCAACTCCTTGCGGACGTTGGCGTCCAGGGCGCCGAACGGCTCGTCGAGCAGCAGCAGCTTGGGCTCGACCGCGAGCGCGCGGGCCAGGGCCATGCGCTGGCGCTGCCCGCCCGAGAGCTGCGAGGGCAGCCGGTCGGCGAACTGCTCCAGGTGCACCAGCGACAACAGCTCGTCGACCTTGGCGCGCACCTCGGCCTTGGGACGCTTGCGGACCTCGAGCCCGAACGCCACGTTCTTGCGCACCGACATGTGCGTGAACGCCGCGTAGTGCTGGAACACGAACCCCACGTTGCGTTTGCGCGCCGGGGTGCCCGTGGCGTCGACGCCGTTGATCTCGACCCGGCCGGAGTCGGCCTGGTCGAGCCCGCCGATGATGCGCAGCAGCGTGGACTTGCCGCCACCGCTCGGTCCGAGCAGCGCGGTCAGCTTGCCGTCGCCGACCGAGAGGTCGACGTCGTCGAGCGCGGTGAACGCGCCGAAGGTCTTGACGATGTTGCGGGCCTCGACACCCATCAGTGGTCTCCTCGGGTCTTCTTCTGGCCACGGTGCTGGAAGACGCCCACGATGACCATCGCGAGCACGGCCACGGCGATGAGCAGCAGTGACGCCTGGTAGGCGCCGGGTTCGAACTGCTCGGCCCGCTCCTCGACGAGGAGCGTGACGGTCTGGGTCTGGCCGACGATGCTGCCGGACACGACCCGCACCGCCCCGAACTCACCCAGGCTGCGGGCGATCGAGAGCACGACCCCGTAGAGCAAGGCGGCCCGGATCGCCGGGAAGGTGATGCGCCCGAAGATCTGCAGCGCGTTCGCGCCGAGGGAGCGGGCCGCGACCTCCTGGTCGGTGCCGATCTCGCGCAGGACGGGCAGCACCTCGCGGACGACCAGCGGCAGCGAGACGAACGCCGTGGCGAGGACCATGCCCGGCGTCGCGAAGATGACCTGGAAGCCGATGTCGCGGAGGACGGGCCCGAACCACCCGGTGGTGTTGCCGTAGACCAGCACGAGCGCGAGGCCCACGATGATCGGCGAGATCGACACCGGGACGTCGATGAGGACGTCGAGCAGGCGACGCCCGGGGAAGCGGTACCGGGCGAGCAGCATGGACACGCCCAACCCGAAGACCAGGTTGATGAGCACCGCGAGCCCGGCGACCTCACCGGTGAGGGTGAAGGCGTGCACGGCCGCCGGGTCCTGGAAGAGGTCGACGAACTGCCCCAGCCCCTGGTCGAAGGTGCGGTAGACGATGACGCCGAGCGGGACGAGCACGAGCACCGCCACGTAGAGCACCGCGATGGTGCGCAACGTGTAGCGGCTCGGACGACGACCGGACGGCCTGCGGACCGGTTTGGGCGCTGCGGCCCGGGGAGCCTCCTCCGGTGGCGGCGGCACGACGGGCTCGGCCCCGCCACTCTTGGCGAGGACGACCTGGGTCTCAGCCACGGCGGGCCACCCACTTCTGCAGCGCGCCCATGGCGAGGATGACGACGACGGCGATGACCAGCAGCACGGTGGAGACGGCCGCGGCGTCGCCGAGCTTGTCGACCTGGATCCGGTTGTAGACGAACATCGACGCGACCTGGGTCTTCTGCACGCCGGCCGCGATCAGGACCACCGACCCGTACTCACCGAGCGCCCGGGCGAAGGCGAGGGCCGAACCCGAGAGCACCGCGGGCAGGATCGCCGGCAGCACGATGCGCCGGAACACGGTGAAGCCGCTGGCGCCCAGCGAGGTCGCCGCGAGCTCCGCCTCGCGGTCGAGGACCTCGAGGACGGGCTGCACGGTGCGGACCACGAACGGCAGCGTCACGAACAGCAAGGCCACGACGACGCCCGGGCGGGTGCCGGCGAGGTCGAGGCCGATCGGGCTGTCCTCGCCGTAGAGGGTCAGCATGACGAGCCCCGCGACGATGGTCGGCAGCGCGAACGGGATGTCGATGACGGTCTCGAGCACCCGGCGTCCGGGGAACGTGTCACGGGCGAGCACCCAGGCGATGAGCGTGCCGAACACGGCGTTGACGACGGTCACCGCCGCCGAGGCGCCGACCGTGAGCGTGATCGCCGAGACGGCGTCGTTGCTGGTCACGGCGTCCCAGAACCCGGACACCCCCAGGCCGGCCGCCTTGGCGACGACCGCCGCGAGCGGGATGAGCACCAGCAGGCTCATCCAGATGACAGCGACCCCGAGGCCGGTGCCCGCCCACGGGGTGAGGCGGACCGCGCCGGAGTCGTCCGGTCCCGCACCGCCGCCCCGACCCCGGCGGGGGGTCGGGGCGGCGGCGACGGCGCCGGTGGGCACCACTGCGGTCATGAGCTGGCGGCGGCGATCTTCGTGACGATGCCGTCGTCGCCGAAGAACTTGTCGTCGACCGTGCCCCAACCACCGAGGTCGTCGACGGTGTGGAGGGTCTCGATGGCCGGGTACGGGTTGGCCGGGTCGTTCGCACCCTGGACGTTCGTGACGGTGGCGCCGCCCATCGGACGGAAGCCGTTCTCACCGAAGATCTTCTGGCCGTCGGCCGAGAGGCAGTAGTCGAGGAACGCCTTGGCGGTGTCGCCGCTGTCCTTGGTGACCGCACCCGGCGTCTGGATCGACAGGGTGTCGCTCGGGACGATGTAGTCGAGGTCCTGACCCTTGGCCTTGGTCGCGATGGCCTCGGCCTCGTAGGAGAGCAGGACGTCGCCGGTGCCGGACAGGAACGTCTGGGTGGCCTTCGAGCCGCTCTCGGGCTTGCTGACGATGTTGGCGTAGAGCTTCTTCAGGTAGTCCTCGCCGGCGGCCTGGTCCTCGCTGCCGCTCGCGAGCGCGGCGTGGGCGTACGCGGCGAGGATGTTCCACTTCGCCGATCCCGAGGAACCCGGGTCGGGGGTGACGACCCCGACCCCGCTCTTGATGAGGTCGTCCCAGCCCTTGATGCCCTTGGGGTTGCCCGGCCGGACGACGATGACGACGGCGGTCTCGGAGATGATCCCCTTGGTGTCACCGGCGTTCCAGTCGTCGGCGACCAGGTCGGGCACCAGGCGGGTCATGTCGGGCTCGATCGAGAAGTTGACGAGGTCGGCCTTCTGACCGTTCTGCACCGCGCGGCTCTGGTCGCCACTCGCGCCGAATGAACTGGTGAACGTGACGCCCTTGCCGGCGTCGGTGCCCTGGAAGCCCTTCTCGAGGGCGTCGTAGGAGCCCTTGGCGATCGAGTAGCCGACGATCGACAGCGATCCGCCGCCGCCGCTGCCGCCGTCGGAACCGCCGCCACACGCGGCGAGCGTCGTGGCCACGACGGTCGCGGCGGCGACCGCGACCAGGGCGCGGAGGCGGGTGCGGTGGGAGGCACGGGGCACGGGTTGCTCCAGGGGGTCGGCGGCGTGGCCGCGGTAGGTGATCGAGTCGATCGAACACGTGGAGTTGGTCGGACTGGTGAAGCCGGTGGGAATCGTAGACGACCGGGAGGCGTCCGTGACCCCGTTCCGTCAGCTCGGCCCGGATCGGCTGCCCGGGTTCCCCGTTCTGTCCGGGTTCGCGTCGCGTTCGGGTCGCCGCGCGGGAGTGTTCTGCCAGGATGACCGCGTGCACATCACGGCCAAGTCCGACTACGCGGTGCGGGCCGTGCTGAGCCTCGCCCACCACGAGGCCCTGCTCGCGACCTCCTCGTCGGACGGGGTGGTCGAGGAGCCGGTCGTGAAGATCGGCGTCATCTGCGAGGAGCAGGGCCTGCCCCGCAAGTTCCTCGAGGGCATCCTCGGCGACCTGCGCCGCGCGGGCATCGTGCGGACCCGCCGGGGCGGCAACGGCGGCTACGGCCTCGCCCGACCTGCCGACGAGATCACGCTCGGCGCGGTCCTGCGCGCGGTCGACGGCCCGCTCGCCGAGGTCCGGGGGCTGCGCCCGCACGAGACCTCGTACTCCGGCGCCGCCGAGCACCTGCCCGAGGTGTGGGTGGCCGTGCGCCACGCGCTGCGCGAGGTGCTGGACGAGACCTCGGTGGCCGACGTGCTCGACGGGTCGCTGCCGGCGCCGGTCGCGGCCATGGTCCAGGCCGACGACGCCTGGGCGCCCCGTTAGTCCGCACGCCCCGCGGTCAGTAGACCGGCGGGCAGGTGATCCACAGCGTCGTCGCGGGCTCCGGCCCCGGGTTGCGGTAGGCGTGCGGCACGGACGGGTCGAACAGCACCGAGTCACCGGTCGCGAGGTCGTGCCGCGTCGTCCCGACCTCGAGCAGCAGCCGCCCCGCGAGCACGATCACGCACTCCTCCTCGGCGGCGTGGGCGTAGGGCTCGTCCCCGGACCCTTCCCCCGCGCCCAGCACCGAGGTGATCACCAACATCGTCCGGGCGTCCGGTGGCGTGACCAGGGTGTCCTCGTCCCGGCCCGCCGTGCGGGTCAGGTGTCGCCGCTCGGCCGCCCGGACGACCGTGCCGCCGCGCCCGGCCGGCGCGTCCGCCCCGTCGACCTCGGCCGGGCCCGCGGCCCCGGTGAACAGCGCCGCCACCGTGGTGTCCAGGGCGGCGGCGAGGCGGCTGACCGTGGCCACCGAGGGGTTGGCGACGCCACGCTCGACCTGGGACACGAAGCTCTCCGAGACCCCGGCCGCCTCCCCCACCTGCCGCAGGGTGAGCGACGCGGCACGGCGGGCGCGCCGCAGCCGGACACCGAGCCGACTCTCCGGCTCGTCGTCCGCGGCCGGCCGGTCTCCGGCTCGGGTCACCGACCGGACCCGACCGGGCCGACCGACGAGACGTCCTCGGCGAAGGCGCGGGCGAGGTGCTCGCGGGAGGTGATGTCGAGCTTGATGAACACCTTGCGCAGGTGGTACTGCACGGTGCGGCGACTGATGAACAGCCGCTCGCCGATCTCGGGGTTGGACAGGCCGGAGCGGGCGAGCAGCGCGATCTGCGACTCCTGCGCGGTCAGCGTCGCCGCCGCCGTCCGGGTGCGGGCGCCGGCGTGACCGGTCGCGTCGAACTCCCGCCTGGCCCGCCCCGCGAACCCGACCGCACCGATCGCCTCGAACTGCGCCAGCGCCGCCGCGAGCACGCGGCGGGCGTCGGCTCGGCGTCCGCGGCGGCGCAGCCACTCGCCGTACGCCAACCGGGACCGCGCCTGCTCGATGCGCAAGGCGGTGCGGTCCAACCGTTCCACGGACCCCAGGTGGTGGGCCTCGGCACGGTCGTCGTCCGCGAGCAGGGCCCGCACCCGCTCGGCGACGCCCTCGACCCAGTCGCCCGGGGTGGACGTCTCCCGTTCGGCGAGCCAGCGACCGACGGTGGTGAGCACGTCGCGGTCCCCCGTGCGCGACGCGGCGTCGACCACCTCGGACACGACCAGCGGACCCGACGGCACGTGGTCGCGGAGGAAGACCGGCCAGGAGCAGGCCAGGGCGGCGGCGCCGCGGCCGGCGGCGTTGTGGCGGACCGCGTCGGCGTGGTCGGCGACGTAGGCGAGGGGGCGCCGGCCCGCCGCGTCGGGCTCGCGGACGAGCTCCGCCAGCGTGTCCGCCCGGTCGTCGTCGCCGCGCCAGGCCGCCACGACGAGGTCGGTCGCCGGGGAGTGCGCCGCTCCGGTGGCGTCGGCGACGGCGTCGGCCTCGGCGACCGACAGGTCGGCGCCGGCGAGGTCACCGGTGGCGACCTGGTGCCACGCCAGCGACCGCAGGGCCGGCGGCAGGACGGTCAGCGCCCCGCGGGCCCGGGCGTCGTCGACCTGCTGGGTCACCGCACGTCGCCAGGCGGGCTCGTCCCAGAGCTCGACGGGCAGCGAGGGCAACGACCGGGCGAGCGGTTCCCGCCCGTCGGTGCCCCAGTTCGTGCCGGCGTCGGTGCCGCTGTCGGTGTCACCGCTGGCGTCGCCCTCGGTGCGGACGGCGTCGACGGCGCGGCGCAGCAGCGGGGCCGCCGCCGCGTACCCCTCGACGATGCGGACGCGCAGACCCGCGAGCACGAGGTCGACGACGTCGGCGTCCGGATCACCCAGCAGCGCCGCCGGGTCGGTACGCGGCAGGCTCGTCACCAACTCGTTGAGCAGGTGGGCGTCGGCCCCGCCCGCCCAGATCCCGGCGTACGCCGCCTCGAGGTGGGTGCGGCGCGCTTCGGCCGGCGCGTGCTCGACGAGCAGGGCCGCGGCCCTCGTGAGGCCCCGGACGGCCACCGGCAGCCGGTTCGTGGCGGTGAGGAACAACCGGCGGGCGATCGCCACCCGCGCCCGTGACGACTCGGGGAGGACGGCGACATCGGGCCAGCGGCCGGCGTCG
>NZ_JBTJEQ010000074.1:0-14603 GCF_054456675.1 Jatrophihabitans sp. YIM 134969 | reverse complement strand
CCCGCCGTGGCCCCGAGGCCGCCGTTCGCGGCGGGGCCGCCCTTGCCGCCGGAGGTCGCGCCCCCGATGCCGCCGGGAGCGGTCACACCCTCGTCGGTGCTGAAGCCGCCACCGCCGCCGCCACCGACGGCGAGGAGCAGGCCGTCGGAGCCGAACAGGAACGAGCCGCCACCGCCACCGCCGACCGAGCCGGCCGGATCGTCCACGGAGCCCGCGTTGCTGCCGGCCCCGCCGCCGCCGTAGCCGCCGGGGGCCGGGGTGGTGGACTCGGGGGAGCCGTCGCCGCCCTTGCTGCCGACGACGAGCGTGAGCACCTCACCCGGCGACACGGGGACGATCGCGCTGAGCAGTCCGCCCGCGCCACCCTCGGCACCCTCGGTCAGCCCGTTGCCGCCCGCGGCGCCACCCATGGCGACGGCGAGGTTCGACACGCCCGCGGGAACCGTGAAGGTCTGGGCGCCGCCGCTGTAGTCGAACAGCGCGGTGCAGACGTTGCCGTCGGGGTCACAGACCGGGGCGGCCGCGGTGGCGGGCGAGGCGAGGGGGAGGGCGAGCAGGGTGAGACCCGCGGCTGCGGGCAGGGCGAGGTGGCGCAGGCGCATCGGCGCGACTCCTGGGGAGGTTGTGGGCAGACATCTGCCCGAGAAGAGGTGTGCGGACCTTATGAGAGGTCTGAGCCGCGACGCAAGTGCCGTCCTGACACGATCTTGACGCGCCGGGGTGGCAACCGGTTGCCGTCGCGACCCCGGTCCCAGACCCGGGTCCCAGCCCGATCCGGGCCCCGATCCGGGCCCGGTGCAGGCTCAGTCCGAGCCGCCCCCGCCGCCGCCGTCGGACCCGCCGCCGCCGTCCGATCCACCCCCGCCGTCGGACCCGCCCCCGAACCAGCCGCCGCCGTCGCCCCCGCTGTCGTGGCTGCCGCCGTGGTGACCGTGGTGACCCGAGCCGCCGCCGAACGCGCCGCCGTCGTAGGTGGTGCTGCTGGTGTTCCAGTCCGGGCCGTCACCGTCGCCGTCGCCACGCTTGCGGCGGGTCGCGAACAGCAACACCAGCCCGAGGACGACCAGCACCGCGGCGATCACGATGAAGATCCCGACGTTGTTCACCCCGGTCCTCGCCAACTCGGTGGCGGCGGGGACGAGCGGAGCGGCCGAGGCGGACATGCCGCGGACCCTAGGGGGTCCGGCGTCACCGCGAAACCGCCGAGCGACCCCCCGGTACCCTCGTGACGTCCTGTGGTGGTCCGGTGGAGGGGAACTCGGCGTGGCGCTCGTCGTGCAGAAGTACGGCGGCTCGTCCGTCGCCGACGCCGAGCGGATCAAGCGGGTCGCCGAGCGCATCGTCGACCGCCGCCGCCGCGGTGACGACGTCGTCGTGGCGGTGTCGGCCATGGGCGACACCACCGACGAGCTCATCGAGCTCGCCGAGCAGATCGTCCCCGTGCCCGGCGGGCGCGAGATGGACATGCTGCTCACCGCCGGCGAGCGGATCTCGATGGCGCTGCTCGCCATGGCCGTGAACTCCCTGGGCTACACGGCGCAGTCGTTCACCGGGTCGCAGGCCGGTGTCATCACCACGCCGCAGCACGGTCGGGCCCGGATCATGGAGGTCACGCCCGGCCGGATCGAGGAGAGCTACCGCGCCGGCAACGTCGCGATCGTCGCCGGGTTCCAGGGTTTCTCCCGCGAGACCCGCGACATCACCACGCTGGGTCGCGGCGGGTCCGACACCACGGCCGTCGCGCTCGCCGCGGCGCTCAAGGCCGACGTCTGCGAGATCTACACCGACGTCGACGGCGTCTACACCGCCGACCCGCGCATCGTGCCGAACGCCCGTCGCCTCGACACCGTCTCCTACGAGGAGATGATGGAGCTCGCCGCGAGCGGCGCCAAGATCCTGCACCTGCGCTCGGTCGAGTACGGCCGCCGCTTCGACGTCCCGATCCACGTCCGGTCGTCGTTCTCGAACCAGCCCGGAACCACAGTGCAAGGCTCGATGGAGGACATCCCCGTGGAAGACGCGATCATCACCGGCGTGGCGCACGACCGCTCCGAGGCCAAGGTGACGGTCGTCGGCGTGCCCGACCAGCCGGGTGTCGCCGCCGCGTTGTTCACG
The DNA here is from genome assembly GCF_054456675.1 of Jatrophihabitans sp. YIM 134969. Lineage (NCBI taxonomy): Bacteria > Bacillati > Actinomycetota > Actinomycetes > Jatrophihabitantales > Jatrophihabitantaceae > Jatrophihabitans > Jatrophihabitans sp. YIM 134969. Next base: position 12,488 of record NZ_JBTJEQ010000074.1, on the reverse strand, counting down.
GCGATCGCCGAGGCCGACATCAACCTCGACATGATCGTGCAGAACATCTCCACCGGCTCGACCGGCCGCACCGACGTCTCGTTCACCCTGCCGAAGTCCGACGGCGGCACCGCCGTGCAGGTGATCAGTCGCCTGAAGGACAAGCTCGGCTTCGCCGACGTCCTGTTCGACGACCACGTCGGCAAGCTGTCGCTGGTCGGCGCGGGCATGCGCTCGCACCCGGGTGTGTCGGCCAAGTTCTTCGCCGCGCTCGCCGGCGCCGGCGTGAACATGGAGATGATCTCGACCTCGGAGATCCGGATCTCGGTCATCACCCGCGACACCGACCTCGACACCGCGGTCCGCGCCCTGCACGACGCCTTCGAGCTCGGCGCCGACGAAGAGGCCGTCGTCTACGGCGGGACGGGCCGATGAGCGGGCCGGTCGTCGCGGTCGTCGGCGCCACCGGGCAGGTCGGCGGCGTCATGCGGCAGTTGCTGCTCGACCGCGCCTTCCCCTTCTCCCAGGTGCGGTTCTTCGCGTCGGCGCGGTCCGCGGGCTCCACGCTGGAGTTCGGCGGCGAGTCGATCGTCGTCGAGGACACCGCCACCGCCTCGCTCGAGGGCATCGACATCGCGCTGTTCTCCGCCGGTGGCTCGACCTCGAAGGAGTTCGCGCCGCGGTTCGCCGAGGCCGGTGCCACCGTCATCGACAACTCGTCGGCGTGGCGCATGGATCCCGACGTCCCGCTCGTCGTCTCCGAGGTCAACCCGGAAGCGTTGCAGCGTGCACCGAAGGGGATCGTCGCCAACCCGAACTGCACCACCATGGCCGCGATGCCGGTGCTGCGACCGTTGCACGCTGCAGCAGGCTTGCGCCGGTTGGTCGTGTCGTCGTACCAGGCCGTGTCCGGGTCCGGGCTCGCCGGCGTCGAGGAACTCGCGGGTCAGGTCGCGGCCGTCGGCCCCGACGGCCCGGCGCTGACCTACTCCGGTGACGCCGTGTCGATGCCGGCGCCGAAGAAGTACGTCGCGCCCATCGCGTTCAACGTCCTGCCGATGGCGGGTTCGGTCGTCGACGACGGCTCGTTCGAGACCGACGAGGAACAGAAGCTGCGCAACGAGTCGCGCAAGATCCTCGGCATCCCCGAGCTCCTGGTCTCCGGCACCTGCGTGCGCGTGCCGGTCTACACCGGCCACTCGCTGTCGATCAACGCCGAGTTCGACCGGCCGATCTCCGTCGCCGAGGCCACCGACCTGCTCCGCGACGCCCCCGGCGTCACCCTGACCGACGTCCCCACGCCCCTCGCCGCCGCCGGCCACGACGACTCCCTCGTCGGCCGCATCCGGCAGGACGAAGGCGTCGACGGCGGCCGCGGCCTCGCCCTGTTCGTCGCCGGCGACAACCTGCGCAAGGGCGCCGCCCTCAACGCCGTCCAGCTCGCCGAACTCCTCCTGCGCTGACCCCGACCCGATCGCAGGGATCGGGTGGTCACTCGCCTATCGGAGCGCTCCAGGGCTGGAGTTCGATCTCGCGGATCGCGCGGCGGCGGTTGCGGCCGGAGAGCAGGTCGACGTAGAGGCGGCCCTGGAGGTGGTCGGTCTCGTGGAGCAGGCAGCGGGCGAAGAAGCCGCTGCCGGTCACCTCGACCGGCTCGCCGTGGCGGTCGACGCCGCGCACGGTGGCGACGTGGGGTCGTTCGAGTTCGAAGAACGGCCCGGGCACCGAGAGGCACCCCTCGTCCTGCTCCTCGAGCTCCTCCGACACCGAGACCACGACCGGGTTCACGACGTGGCCGACGAAGCGCTCGCCGGTGTCGTCGGGGCAGTCGTAGACGAACACGGCGCGGTCGTCGCCGACCTGCGGCGCGGCGAGACCGACCCCGTGGGCGACGTACATGGTGGCGAACATGTCGTCGACGAAGTCCGCGAGCTCGTCGTCGAACACCGTGACCTCGCGGGCCACGCGGTGCAGGACGGGCGTGCCGATCACAGTCACCGGTCGCGGGGCGCCGCGGCCCTCGCGCGGGCCGCCGGGGTACGACGACGCCGGGCGGGGCGGTGGGACGTCGTCGGGGAGGTCGTCGGGGGCGAGGTCAGGTGTCGGGTCGGTGACGTCGTCGCCGGACACGTCGGAGTCGCTCACAGCACCGCAGCGTAACCCGGGGTATACGTAACTCCCGATGCCTACCACCGTGACCGCCGACGTCATCGCCGAACTCCACGACGACCCCCGCCGGTGCGCCGAGATCGCGCGGCTGACGTACATCGAGACCGACCACGCCGCCGGGTGGGGTCGCACCCGGGCCGGCAAGGGGTGGCGCTACACCGACACCCGCGGGAAGACCCTCACCTCCGACGCCACCAAGGAACGGCTGGCGGCGCTGGCGATCCCACCCGCGTGGAAGGACGTCTGGATCTGTCCCGACCCCGACGGCCACATCCTCGCCACCGGCCACGACGAACGCGGGCGCAAGCAGTACATCTACCACCCACGGTGGCGCGAACTGCGCGACATCCTCAACTTCTACCGGCTGTTGGTCTTCACCGGCCACCTCGGCGCGATCCGCGAGCACGTCACCCGGCAGTTGCGCCGGCGGACCCTCGACCGCGACCAGGTCCTGGCCGTCATGATCGCGGTGCTGGACGCCAGCTACATCCGCATCGGCAACGAGGTCTACGCCGAGGAGAACCACAGCTTCGGGCTGTCGACGCTCACCGATGCCCACGTCCGGGTCCACGGCGACAAGTCCGACTGGAAGTTCCCCGCGAAGTCCGGGAAGTTCTGGGACGTCACCATCACCGACGCCCGCATCGCGCGCAAGATGCAACGGTTGCTCGACGCCGTCGAGCCCGGGCACCGGCTGTTCGCCGTCGACGGTCACTCGGTCGACTCCGAGGACGTCAACGAGGTCCTGCGGTCGGTCACCGGGGAACACCTGACGGCGAAGGACTTCCGGACGTGGGGAGGGACGCTCGCCGCCTTCACCTACCTGCGCGACCACCTCGACTCCACCCGGCCGACGAAGAAGATCGTCAACGAGGCGCTCGACGAAGCCGCCCACGAACTCGGCAACACCCGCAGCGTCGCGAAGGCCCACTACGTCCACCCCGACGTCGTCGCCGCCTTCGCGCACGAACGGTTCCGGACCTACCTCGACGAGTCGAACGCCAAGCCCAACAAGTACCTCGACCCGACCGAGCGGCAGCTCACCGGATTCCTCGAGGTCCTGCTCGACGCCGAGTTCGCGGCGCTGCAGAACCGCGACACCGGCGTGTGACACCCGCGCGCAACGAAGGGGTGTGACACTCCGCGCGTGTCCATCGTGGTCTGCGGCCTCGACGACGTCGCCCTGCGTGTCGTCGAGCAGTTGCAGGCCGCCGGCGAGCGCGTCGTCGTGGTCGACGACGAGTTCGACCCGCGCCACGGACGCATCCTCGAGGCCCTCGGCGTGCCGTTGCTGCAGGGCAGCGCCCGGCGCCGGAACGTGCTGGTCGAGGCCGGGCTCGACGCCGCCGAAGCCGTCGTGTGCGCCGACGGCGACGACCTGGTCAACCTCGAGGTCGCCCTGCTGGTCCACGAGCAGTGGCCCGGGGTCCGCCTCGCGGTCGCGCTGACCAACGCCGCGGTCGGGCGTGCGCTGGTCGAGGTCATCCCCAACGCCACCGTGCTCGACGTGCCGTCGCTGGCCGCCCCGAGCTTCGTCGAGGCCTGCCTGCGGGCGACGACCCACACCGTCGACCTCGACGGCACCCGTTTCGAGGTCCAGCAGCACCGCGCCCGCCACGACGGCACGTTGCGGGCCGAGTTCGGTGATCTCGCCCCCGTGGCGGTCGTCGACCGTGACGGCGGGGTCGTCGCGTGTCCCGGCCGCGACCACCGCGTGCGCGCCGGCGACATCGTCTCCACCATCGGCCCGGCCGCGGTCGCCACGGACGGTCTGCGCGAGGTGTCCGCCGCGGTGCAACGGTCGCGGGCGGCGGCCTGGCGGCGGGCACTGGCCTGGCCGCGGTTGCTCTGGGAGGGCAGCGACCGCCCGTTGCGCTACTCGCTGCTCGGCATCCTGGTCGTCGAACTGGTCTCGGTGATCGTCCTGATGACCAGCTACCGCGAGCAGGGCCGCGGGATGGGCGCGGTCGACGCCGTCTACTTCACGACCGAGACCATCACCGGCGTCGGGTTCGGCGACTTCTCGTTCTCCGAGCAGCACCTGTGGCTGCGGTTGTGGGCGATCGCGCTCATGCTGGTCGGCGCCGCGACGGTCACGCTGGTGTACGCGTTCCTCACCAACGTGCTGATCAGCCGTCGGATCGCGGAGTCGCAGGGCCGACGGACCGTGACCGGCATGACCGGTCACGTCGTGGTCATCGGGCTCGGCGCGGTCGGGTCGACGGTCGTCGCCGGGCTGCGGGCCGCCGGTCGCGACGTCGTCGTCCTCGACCGCGACGACCAGAACCGGTTCCTCGGCCGGATCCGCGAGTGGAAGGTGCCGGTCGTCATCGGCGACTCCACGCTCGAGCAGGGGTTGCGCGCGGCGAACGTCGAACACGCCCGCGCGGTCGCCGTCGTCACCAGCAACGACCTCGCCAACATCGAGACCGGCCTGGCCGTCTCGGCGATCAACCCCGATCTGCCGGTCGTGCTGCGGGTGTTCGACCGGCAACTCGCCGCGACGGTCTCGACCGCGTTCGGCTTCTCGCTGACCCGGTCGACCGCGGCGCTGGCCGCACCCTGGTTCGTCGGCGCGGCGCTCGGGTTGCGCGTGCGGGGCACGTTCTACGTGGCGCAGCAGCCGTTCCTGGTGGCGCGCCTGGACATCGGTGCCACGGGAGCGCTCGTCGGTCACACCATGGGCGAGTTGGGCGCGCGCATCCGGGTCGTCGCGATCAAGCGCGCCGGCGACGCCGAGCTCGAGCTGACGCCTCGCCGGGAGGCCGGATTCGCCGCGGGTGACGAGGCTTTCGTCGTCGGGCCGTACGAGGAACTCATCGCGGTGCTGCGCCGGAACCGCATGTCGGCGTCGGCCTGACCACAGCGGGACGACGGCGGGATGACGCCGCAACGCGATCGGACGAAAGGCGCAACGGGGCGGAAACCGACGCGCGGTGTGCTGGGGACGCCCCCGGACGGAGACACCGCCGGGGCGACGAGGAGGACCCCACCGGTGCCAGTCAGCCCCGCCGATCTCACCGACGAGCAGATCGACGCCCACGTCAGCGCGCGCCTGGTCGTCGCCGGGATCGACATCGACCTGTTCCCCACCACCCCCGACCCGACGACCGGTGCGCCCACGCGCGACGCCGTCTTCGCGTCGCTGCGCGCGTTCGTCCGTAGCACGCCGGCCGCGTTCAACACCTGGCGTCCGGTCGCGCCGGGCGCGTCCGGCCAGGACGCCGTGATCTACAGCCAGGACCTCTACCCGCCGCTCGAGTACCCCTCGATCACCGAGGCCTGGACCGACCGGGTGAGCGCGCCGTGACCGCCCGCGAGGTCAACCGTCGGGCCTTCCTCGCGCGGACGGCGGCCGTCGCCGCCGGGGGAGCCGCGGCCGCGGTCGTGCCGGCCGTCGCCACGGGCGCGAGCCCCGCCGCCGCTGCTCCCGCGCCGAAAGCCCTCAAGATCCCCAACGTCACCGTGCGTCCGGCCGCGCAGCGCGACCCCACCGAGGCCACGATCGCCGAGGCCGTCACCCTCATCCGCCGCGGCAAGCTGACGTCGACCGAGCTCACCTACGCGCTGCTCAACCGCGTCTGGAAGTACGAGCCGACCTACCTCGCCTTCAACGCGATCGAGGGCGACGCCGCGATCGCCGCCGCGAAGGTCCAGGACCGCAGCCGCACCGGTGTGCTCGGTGGGATCCCGTTGTGCATCAAGGACAACTACTACACCAAGGGCATCACGACGACGGCCAACTCGTTCATCTACGAGCAGTTCGTGCCGACGTACGACGCGACCTCGGTGGCCCGGCTCAAGGCCGCCGGCGGGATCGTCCTCGGCAAGGGTCAGATGGGTCCGCTCGCCACGACGCGCGCGACCCTGCCCAACGGCGTGGTGACGACGGTGAACGCCTGGACGCCCGCCGATCCCACGGTCGACCCGGGTGGTTCCTCGACCGGCCCGGCGTGCTCGGTGGCCGGCCGGATGGCGGTGTCGTCGATCGGCACCCAGACCGGGGGTAGCATCGTGCTGCCGTCGAACCAGCAGAACCTCACCGGCCTCAAGCCGACGATGGGCCGCACGTCGATCCACGGCGTCATCCCGTTGTCGTACACCCGCGACCACTCCGGGCCGCTGGCCCGCGACGCGATGGACGCCGCGATCATGCTCGCGATCATGGCGGGCCCCGACCCGGCCGACGTCCGCACGCTCGGACTGCCCGCGCCGGCCGACTACATCACCTCGGCCACGCCGGTGCGCAACAAGAGGGGCAACGTCGTCGTCCGTCGGCCCACCCGCGTCGGCGTGCCCGCGGACTTCGTCGCGAGCACGGTGCCGGCCGACGTCCTCTCACTGCGGCAGGCGTTCCTCTCGACGCTGTCGAACATCCCGGGCATCACGCTCGTCGACGTCGCCTACCCCGACGACTGGAACCTGCTCACCGGCACGTTCAACAGCGCGCGGCTCTCGGAGCGGACCGAGGAGATGTTGCCGTTCCTGCAACAGGATCCGAAGCTGCTGGGTGTCTCGTCGTTGTCGTGGCTGCAGGGGCTGTTCCTGTCCGGCGACGAATGGGTGACAGCGCAACGGTCCAAGCACTACCTGCTGCGGCTGATCCTCGACGGCATCTTCGCGTCGTGCGACGTCGTGCTGCAGACCAACGTCGTGCCGTTCGACATCACCGGCCTGCCCGAACTGGGGCTGCCGATCGGGTTCCACGCCGTCGGCGTCAACCCCAAGGTGCCGGTCGGCACGATCCTCGGCGGCCAGCCGTACGAGGAGGACCGACTGCTCGAGGTGGCGGCGGCGTACCAGGCCGTGACGAGCTGGCACACCGAACGCCCGGCCGACCCGGCCACGGCGGCGACGCCCAAGGTCGGTGCGAGCACGTCCTCGAAGACGGCCGCGGCCGCAGCGGCGACGCCCCAGGCCCGCGGGAAGCTCGTGCGGCTCAGTGCGACGCAGGCGCTGGAGCAGTCGGCCTGATCGGTCTGGTCGGCTCGGTCGGTCAGTCCGTCGGTCGGTCGGTCAGTCGTCGGCGAGCGCGAACGCGGGCGGGTAGACCACCCGCCCGCGTGGCGCGCCGTCGGCGACGCCGTCCAGCAGGTGGAGCTGGGCGGCGTCCGGTGGCGCCCAGTCGGGGAGGTCGAACCTCACGCCGTGGTCGGGCGCGAACACGAACCCGAGCCGGCCGTAGAACGTCGGGCTGCCCTCGAGCGTGACCAGCCGCGGCAGGTCGGTGCGCTGGCGTGCGGCGTCGAGCACCGCTTGCACCAGCGCCGACCCGATGCCCTCGCGTTCGTGGCCCGGGTCGACGGCGAGCGGTGACAGCGTGAGGACGTCGTGGCGGGTGCCGTCGTCGTCCTCGAGTGCGGCGTGGCTGATCATGACGAACCCGACGACGTCGTCACCCTTGCGCGCGACGAACGCCAGACCGGGCTCGTACTCCGGCGACGTGCGGATCGCCGCCACCATGTCGCCCACACTCGGGTGCTCGTGGAACGCCCGCCGCACCACGGTGTCTACCGCCAACGCGTCGTCGTCACGCTCGGGTTCGACGATGACGGGGTCCACCCGGCGAAGCCTACGGACGGCAGGCCCCGGGGGCCTGGGTGGAGATCTGGTCGGGGTGGCGGGATTCGAACCCACGGCCTCTTCGTCCCGAACGAAGCGCGCTACCAAGCTGCGCCACACCCCGGCGCTGCTGCCGCAGACCCAGGGGCCAGCGGGCAACCGCGCCAGCATACCGACACCCGTCGCGCCCGTTACCGCGGGTGCATCCGGCTCGACCCACCTCGACGTGGCGCCCGGAGGGGACCGGCGACAGAAGTCCGGCTTCCGGTTCCCGGACGGGGTGTCTCGACGACCAGAAAGCGGAGTTCTGTCCACCGGGGGCCTCCGGCCGTCACACCGCGACGGCGAGACGACCACGCGTCAGGGGGCGGGGCGGGGGACGAGCGTGAGGAGCGAGGCCTCGGGGCGGCAGGCGAAGCGGATCGGGGTGAAGGGGTTGGTGCCCAGGCCCGCGCAGATGTGGAACCACATGTGGTCGTCCCAGCGGTGCAGCCAGCGGGCGCGCCGGCGGTCGATGCCGCAGTTTGTGACCAGCGCCGGGCCGAACGGGATGCGCAGCTGGCCGCCGTGGGTGTGGCCGGCGAGCACCAGGTCGTAGCCGTCGGCGGCGAAGCGGCGCAACAGCCACGGTTCGGGGGAGTGCATGACGCCGAGACGGACGTCCGCGGTGGGGTCGGCGGGCCCGGCGATCCGGCCGTACCGCGCCCGGCGCAGGTGGGGGTCGTCGAGCCCGGCCAGGGCCACCGCCCGGCCGTCGGCGGTGACGACGGTCCGACGGTGGGTGAGGTCCAGCCAGCCCTGGTCGACCATCGCGGCGGCGAGCGGCGCCCACGGCATGCGGGCGCCGGTGGAGCGGCGGGGCTTCGAGGACAGGTAGGACGCCCAGTGCGGCTGGCTGGGTTCGTAGTAGTCGTTGTTGCCCGGCACGAAGACGGCCGGGAACGCCGCGAGCGGTTCGAGGGCCCGCAGGACGGTCGACTGGGCGTCGACCGCTGCGATGGTGTCGCCGGTGTTGACGACCAGGTGCGGGTCGAGCGCCGCCAGGCCGTTGATCCACGCGGCCTTGCGGTCGTCGTCGGCGCGGACGTGCAGGTCCGACACGTGCAGGACCCGCAGCGGCGCGCTGCCGGGTTCGAGGACGGGGACGTCGAACCGGCGCACGGTGTAGGCGCCGGCCTCCCAGCGGGCGTAGCCCAGACCGGCGGCGCCGGATCCCGCGAGAGCTGCCGCGCCCAGCGCGAGACGGCCCACGGGATGCACGGAAAAGACTCTACGGGGGCACTACCGTCGCATCCGTGAGCACCAAGGAGACGTTGCAGTCCGACCTCAACACCGCCATGAAGGCGCGCGACGAGGTCACCCTCGCCACGCTGCGCATGGCGCTGACGGCGGTCACCACCGAGGAGGTGGCGGGGTCGGAGCACCGGGAACTGTCCGACGACGACGTCCTCACCGTGCTCACCCGGGAGGCCAAGAAGCGCCGGGAGGCCGCGGAGGCCTTCGACGCCGCCGGCCGCACCGAACTGGCCGAGCGCGAACGCGCCGAGGGCGAGGTGCTGGCGCGCTACCTGCCGCAGCAGCTCACCGACGAGGAGATCGCCACGCTCGTGCGCCAGGCGGTCACCGAGACCGGCGCCGACTCGCCGCGCCAGATGGGCCTGGTCATGAAGGCGCTGCAGTCCGAGGTCCGCGGGCGCGCCGACGGCAAGAAGGTCAGCGACGCCGTGCGGGCCGCGCTGAGCTGAACGCGGACGACCGCCGGCCCGTGCGGGCCGGCGGTCGCCGTCGGAGCAGGTCAGGTTGGGTCAGCGACCGCCCGGCCGCCCGCCGTCGCCGACGGTCGTCCCGCCACCGTTGCCCGGCGCGTTGCCGTTGCCCGGCGCGTTGCCGTTGCCCGGTGCGGGGGCGTTCCCGCCGCCGTTGCCCGGCGTGGTCCCGCCGCCGCCGTTGCCGTTGCCACCGCCGCCGAAGCCGCCCCCGCCGAAGCCGCCACCGCTGAAGCCGCCGGTCGGTGCCTTGCCGTTGCTCACGCAGGTGCTGATGGTGCTGCCCGGCGTGGCGCGCTTGGGGTTGTAGCCGATGAGCGTGCCCGCCGACTGCCGGCTGCCGCAGGTGTAGGGGAGGATGTTCGCCTTGAACCCGGCGCCGGCGAGGATCGCCGTGGCCTCGGCGGGCGTCTTGCCCGTGATCGACGGGACGTCGTTGCCGGGGGTGTCCTCGGGCGCCGGCCACGTCCACGGGTTGGCCTGGAGCGTCGGGCCGTAGGCCTTGAGCCAGTAGGCACCGGCGGCGGCACCGAAGGCGTCGTTGGCGGCGTAGCCGTCGAAGTACCCCGGCAGGCCCGTGATGGTGGAGTTCGGCGACTTGAAGTTGAACACCGCCGCCGACGACACCAGGGTCGGGGTCAGCCCGACGAACCAGATCGCCGAGTTCTGTCCGTTGTCCAAGCCGTCGTCGCCGGTGGCGTTGTTGGTGCCGGTCTTCGAGGCCACGATGCTGCCGCCGTTGCCGTACCAGCCGTTGGCGCTGAACACGCCGTACGCCGTACCGCCCTGGGTGTCGGTGTCGCGCGAGAGCATCTGGACCACCTCGCGGGCGACCTGCGGCGCGACCCGCTGGACGCACCCGGGCTTCTTCAGGGTGGCGGTGATGTCCTTGCCGGTCTGGTCCTTCACCGAGGTGATCGGGCTGGGCGGGCAGTACCGGCCGTCGTTCGCGACCGTCGCGTACGCCCCGGCGAGCTGGAGCGGGCTGGTGCCCTCCTGGCCGAGGGTGAAGGTCGCGACCTGCTCGAGTCCGCCGCTCTTGGTCTTGTCGGCGAGGGCGTCCATGCCGAGGCTGACCGCGGTGTCGGCGATCGGGCGGGTGTAGCAGTCGAAGAGCATGTCCTCCATGCCGACGAAGTAGGTGTTCGACGACTCGTAGAGGGCCTTCTCGAGCGGCAGCGTCGGCGCGTAGCTGCCCGCGTTGCGGGCGACGTACGTCTTCTCCACGCCGTTCTCGTAGTACTTCGGGCAGTTCTTCGTCGTGTACGGCGCCCCGGCGGTCAGGGTGTAGGTCGGGTCGACGCCCGCGGCCATCGCCGTCAGCGTCGTGAAGTACTTGTACGTCGAACCCGCGCCCGCGGCGGCGGTCGTGAACAACGGCACCGAGGTCTGGTTCGGGTCGTTCGGCGCGTTGGCGTCGTTCGGGTTGGTGTAGTGCCGCGACGTGATCATGGTAGTGACGTTGCCGTTGCGCGGGTCCACCGACGGCATGACCAGGGAACTCGCCGAGTCCGGGCGGAACGCGCCACCGCGGTTGGAGGAGTCGCCCTCCCACACCGCCTGCTGACCCGAGGTCTGCAGCGCGGCGTCCAGCGTGGTGACGATGTTGAGCCCGGCGCGCAGCAGGATGTCCTCGGAGATGCCGTGGCTCTCGAGGTACTGCTGGGCGTAGTCGCAGAAGAAGCCGGCGTTGAGCACGCCCGCGTACGAGCAGCCCATCTTCACCGGCGGGGCGACCTTCGCGCCCAGGTTGAGCCCGGTCTTCTTGGCGTTGGCCGCGTACTCCTTGGTGATGTGGCCCGCGGCCACCATGTTGTCCAGCACCACGTTGCGTCGGGCCAGCGCGGCCTTGCCGTCGTCCTGGAACGGGTCGTACTGCGACGGCGCCTGGACCAGGCCGACGAGCATGGCGGCCTGCGGCAGCGTGATCTTGTTCAGCGGCTTGTTGAAGTAGGTCTGCGACGCCGACTGCACGCCGTAGGAGTTCTGGCCGAAGAACGCGATGTTGAAGTAGTTCTGCAGGATCAGGTCCTTCGCGGCCTTCTCGGACCCGAGCTTCGCGGTGTCCTGCTTCTCGAGGTCCAGCGCGCACTTGGCGTCCTGGATCTTGCGGTCGACGGTCTGGTCGATCGCGGACTCCCGCTCGGCGTCACTGGTGGCGTTGTAGTACCGCAGCTGCTTGACGTACTGCATGGTCAGCGTCGACCCGCCCTGGGTGTCGCCGCTCTCGCTGTTGGCGACGGCCGCACGCAGCAGACCGCGGGCGTCGACGCCGTGGTGCTCGTAGAAGCGGCGGTCCTCGGTGTCGATGAGCGCCTGCTGCATCTGGATCGGGATCTGCTTGAGGGTGACCGGCGCCCGGTTCTGCGCGAAGAACTGCGCGAGGACGGTCTTGCCGTCGCTGGCGTAGAGCGTCGTCTTCGTGCTGGGCGAGCTCTCCTGCAGCGTGCAGTCGGTGTCCAGGAACCGGTCGGCCTCGGCCTTGCCGGTCAGACCGACACCGCCGATGACGGGAACGAGGACGCCGGCGGACAACACGCCGGTCACGAGCAGCACGCCGAGCAACTTGACCAGCGTGACGCCGCGATTCGGACGGTTCGGGTGGGTCACGGGACGCCAGGGTACGGGGTCCCGGCCACTCGAGCGTGTGCTTCGCAGCGCCCTCGCAGGGCCCCGGAGCTGGCTGTGGACCGCCCGTGGAGGGCCGCGGCGGACTCGGGGAACGCCGGGTCAGGCGCCGTCGACGAGCAGGTCACCGACCCGGCGCAGGCTCTCCAGGTCGTGGACGTCGGTGGCGAGGGCCGGCACGACGGCCATCGGGGTGTCGGGGTGGGCGGCGGCGAACCGGCGCATCATCCGGGCGTCGTGCGCGGCGAGCGTCGCCGCCTCCGACTGGATCCGCAGGGCCGGGGCGGCGAGGGCCCGGCCGCGGTCCGTCGGCTCCCGCGCGGGCTTCGCGCCGGCTGCCGCGTCGGCCGCCTTCTTCGCCGGCCGGCGCCGGGGACGGGGGGC
>NZ_JBTJEQ010000073.1:0-14914 GCF_054456675.1 Jatrophihabitans sp. YIM 134969 | reverse complement strand
GCCGCGGCGGCGTCACCCGCACCGCCGTCGGCGCTCGCGCCGCCGCCGGACGCCGCGGCGTCACCGAGGTCGGAGAGGGTGACGTCCGAGGCGCCACCCACCGAGCCGCCGCTGCCGCCGCCCTGGGGGACGACCAGGCACGGGCCGGTGCAGCCGGGCGCCTGGTAGCCGTACGGGTTGGTCAACGAGCCGTTGCCCGAGGTACTGCGGGTGGTCGGCTTCGACGTCGCAGCCGAGGACGGGGCCGACGACGGCGTGCCCGAACCCGAGCCGCCCTGCCCCGGCAGCGGCGCGTTGACGCCCGGCACCGACGGCACCGGCACGTTCACGGTGGTCCCCGGCACGCCCACGGTCGGCAGCTGACCGACGACCGGCGCACTCGGCGCCACCGACAACCGCGGCGTCTGCAGCGAGATGCACTGGGCCCCGCCGCACGGCGACTTGGTGTCGCTGACGATGTAGCCGACGTACTGGTTCTTGGCGTTGAGCTTGAGGCCGAGGCGGTTGAGCTGGTTGCCGTTGAGGGCCACCGAGGTCTTGGCCTGGGTGAGCTTGTTGACGACGATCGCCTTGAACGACCACGCGATCGGGTAGACGCCCTTCTTCAGGGCCGGCGTGGAGACCGAGGCCTGGCCACCGCCACCGAGGCTGACCGTGCCCTTGCCGACGCTCGACAGGTCGACGGTCGCCTGCAGGTCGACGACCTTGAACAACGCCCCGAGGACGCCGGTGACGATGCCCGAGACGGTGCCGAGCAGACCCTGGTTCGCGCCGGCGCTGATCGGCGCCTCGGTGATGGTGAGGCCGGTGCCGGGCTGGACCCAGACCGTGTTGCCGCCGGTCGGGTAGGTGTTCGAGGTGATGCCGGTGAGCGAGATGGTGGCGTTGCGGTCGGCGGCCGAGGCGCTCGGGGCGGCGGCGACCACGGTGATGCCGGTGCCGATCAGGACCGACACGAGCAGCAGCGCGGCGACCCGCCACCGCCCACCGCCGGTGGTCCCGGTGCGACGAGTGCCACCGGCCGTGCCGGTGCGGTCCCTGTGCTTCGCTGCCATGGCTCCCTCGCCCTGTCCTGCGTCACGTCTCGCCGGTGGTCAACGCCCGTGCCCGTGACGGGTCACGTCCGGACCGACCGGATCACAGCCCCTGAGATACCCGGAGTACGACCCGGTCCCACATCGCGGAACCCAGGGTACCGGTAACCCGGACGAACCGGACACCGCACGGATCGTCGGACCCCGCGGTTAGCCTCGGGGCCGTGACCAGCACCGTGAGGACGGGCGCCGTCGGCGCGCACGTGCACGCCGAGAACCCGGTGGCGTGGGCCCGCGAGGTGGGGGCCGACGTCGTCCAGTTCTTCCTCGCCGACCCGCAGGGCTGGAAGAAGCCGCAGCCGCACCCGTTCGAGGCCGAGATCAAGGACTCGGGGCTGACGGTCTACGTCCACGCGCCGTACCTGGTGAACGTGGCCACGACCAACAACAAGATCCGCATCCCGAGCCGCAAGATCCTCGCGCAGCACGCCGAGGCGGCCGCGGCGATCGGCGCGAAGGGCCTGATCGTCCACGGCGGCCACGTCGGCAAGGGCGACGATCCCGAGATCGGGTTCGAGAACTGGCGCAAGACCTTCTCCCGCGCCGCCGACGACGGCGGGTTCCCCCTCCCGGTGCTCATCGAGAACACCGCGGGCGGCGAGAACGCCATGGCCCGCCGCTTCGACCGGCTGGCGCGGATGTGGGACGCCGTCGGCGAGTTCGGCCCGGGCTTCGTCCTCGACACCTGCCACGCCTGGGCGGGCGGGGAGGACCTCACCGACATCGTCGACCGCGTCCTCGCCATCACCGGCCGCATCGACCTGGTGCACGCCAACGACAGCCGCGACGCCTTCGACTCCGGCGCCGACCGTCACGCCACCTTCGGCAGCGGCCAGATCGACCCGGCGCAGATCGCCGCCGTCGTCGACGCCGTCGTGCCGGGCGGCACCGACGTCGTGGTCGAGACACCGGCCGAGGGTCAGGAACGCGACATCGCGTTCCTGCGCGAGTCGCGCTGAGCCGTCCCGCACGGCGGGCCGGTCAGCGGGTCGGGGTCGGCTCGAGCTCCCCGGCGTCCCCGAAGTCGCCCAGGTCCTCCGGGTCCGTCCCGTCGTCCGGCTCGTCGTCCTCGAGCGGGACGGCCGGGGGGAACAGGTCGTGCCAGGTCGGCAGCCGCCGCCGGTCGAGCGCGCCGTCGAACGTGCCGCCGCCGGGGTCGTCGAGGTAGTCCGGAGCCCCGCGCACGACGTCGAGGTCCGGGCGCCACATGTCGCGGACCACCCCGGCCGCGATGGCGAGCAGCAGCACGTCGCGCAGCAGCAGGATCGTCATGAGCCAGCCGTAGTCCAGGCCGCGGGTGGGGGTGCCGAACTTCAGCAGCCACAACAGCGTCGCCATCCACACCGCGATCTCGGCGAACTGCCACACCAGCGCGAGCCGCCACCGCGGCCGGGCGAGAGCGACCAGGGGCACCAGCCACAGCGAGTACTGCGGGCTCCACACCTTGGTCGTCAGCAGGAACGCGAGGACGACGAGGAACGCGACCTGCGCGAGGCGGGGGCGGTACGGCGCCGCGCCGCTGACGTACGCGACCGCCGCGAGCCCGACGAGCAGCGCGAGCGCGACCCCCCAGCTCGGCGGCACGTACGCCGGCGCGAAGCCGTCGCCGAGCCCGACCGTGGCCAGGTAGTTGCCCATGTACCAGAACGTCGAGGCCTCGGCGGTGCGGTCGGCGCTGAACGAGTAGAACTCCCACCAGCCCTCGTGCCAGGCGAGGGCGATCGGCACGTTCGTGGCGA
Organism: Jatrophihabitans sp. YIM 134969; assembly: GCF_054456675.1. Lineage (NCBI taxonomy): Bacteria > Bacillati > Actinomycetota > Actinomycetes > Jatrophihabitantales > Jatrophihabitantaceae > Jatrophihabitans > Jatrophihabitans sp. YIM 134969. The sequence goes on along the minus strand of NZ_JBTJEQ010000073.1, from coordinate 12,081 downwards.
GCCACGCCGCCGCGGCGGCGGCCGCCGCCCAGAGCGCCTGCCGCCACCGGCCGGTGCGCCAGGCGAGGATGCCGATCGCCACCAGCAGGAACACCGGGTAGAGCTTGGCCGCGGTGCCGAGCCCGATGAGGACGCCCGCGAGAACCGGCCGCTGCCGCGCCCAGGCCCACAACCCGCACATCGCGAACGCCATCGCGAGCAGGTCCCAGTTCGAGAACGCGTGGAACACCAGCAGCGGGCTCGCCGCGGCGATCGCGGCGTCCCAGGGTCTGCGACCGGCGGCCCCGGCCGTCCCGGCCACCGTCACCAGCCCGCAGAACGCCAGGCCGAGGCAGGTGATGATCCCGAACAGCTGCAGCTCCGACACCCCGGAGACGGCGTGCGAGGCGAGCCCGGTCAGCTCGGCGCTGACCCACATGAAACCGCCCGTCAGCACGGGGTACTCGACGGCGGTGTCGCGGTACGGGACCGCGCCGACGTCGAGACGCTCCGCGCCCCACAGCGGGATGACGTCGGAGTAGCAGAAGTGGGTGTACTGCTTGCTGCCCACCCAGGCGCCGTCGGCGCAGGGGGACTTCTGCACGTAGCCCGCGGCGAGGAACACGCCGGCGAGCAGCAGCAACGCGGCGAGCACGACCTTCGGCCGACCCGGGCGGGCGGCGTACCGACCCCACGGGCCGCCGACGACCTGGCTCGCCGCGTGCACGACCGGGTCGAAGCGGCTCGGAGCACTCACGTCGCTGACGATCCCACACCCACGGTGGGGGACCGGTGGGGATCAGCCCCCTCCGCCACCGGCTCCACCACCGGCTCCACCACCGGCTCCGGCTCCACCACCACCGCCACCGCCACCGCCGGCGGGCGGGGTGGTCGTCGGCGTCGACGGGACGGTCACCGGCGACGACGGCGGGGTGACCGGCGTCGTCGGCGTGCTCGGGGGCGTCGACGGCGGTGCGCTGGTCGTCGCGGGTGCCGTGCTCGTGGCGGGCGGCGGGGTCGACGACGTCTGGTCGGTCGGCGGCGGCGCGTAGGTCGGCTTCGAGGTGTCCTGGCCGCCCTGGATCTGGGCCTCGGTCGGCAACGCCTGGATCGGGCTGCCCGCGAGCCAGGTGTCGGTGAACACCTTCCACGCCTTGCCGGGCAGGTCACGGCCGTACTCGGTCTTCTGCGAACCGTTCGCCGGGTCGTCGGAGTTCGTCGAGCCGTAGATCGCGGTCGTGCTGTCGCCGCTGCCCGCCCACGAGGCCACCGAGACCGACGGCGTGAACCCGACCGTCCAGGCGCTCGAGTTCTGCCCCACGGCGTCGCAGTTGCGGTCGGGCTTGATCGCCGGCTCGTCCGGCTGCGACCCGTCGGTGCAGTACTCGATGCCCACGGTGCCGGTCTTGCTGGCCGAGGGCCGGTCGTCCGACAGCGGGTTCAGCGAGAAGTCGGCGACCGGTCCGAGCGCCACGGTGACGTCGTTGGCGACGCGGGGGTCCATGACGCGCTTCGGGGCGTCCTTGTGCTGGTAGAGCACCGTGCCGTCGTTCGTCGTGACCTTCTGCACGAAGTGGGCGGCGCGGTAGAGGCCGCCGCTCTCGAAGGTCGCGAACCCGATCGCCTGGTCGATCGTGCGGACCGGGTAGTCGCCGATGCCGATGCCGAACCCGGTCGACCCGGTGCTCTTGCCGTTCGCGTCGAGGTCGACCAGCGTCGGGCTCCCGCCGCACGTCTCGCTGATGCCGGCGCTGTGCGCGAGCGCGGCGACCCGGTCCGGGCCGACCGCGAGGGCCATGGCGTCGAACACCGTGTTGAGCGAGACCTCCATCGCGCGGCGCACCGAGATGCTCGAGCTCTCGTAGGCGGCGTCGCTGGGGTCGTTCGCGATCTGGGTGCCGCCGATGGTCTGCGGGCTCGAGCCGTCGACGCGGGTGTCGAGCGAGTAGCCCGGCTGTTGGCCCGCGAGGGCGTTGGTGAGCCCGACCGCGAGCGTGTAGGGCTTGAACGACGACCCCGGCGCCTGGCAGGTGTTCCCGGCGTAGTCGTGGTAGTCGCGTTCGTCGTTGACGCCGCCGTAGTAGGCGAGCACGCCGCCGGTGTTGGGGTCGGTCGCGACCAGCGCCTTCTTGATGTTGGCCTGGAACGGCGCGAGCTTGCCGTACGTGGCGGAGATCGCGGTGTTCACCGCTGCCTGGGCGCGCGGGTCGACGGTGGTCTGGATGGTGAGACCGCGGGTGTTGAGGACCGACTCGTCGATGCCGTCGGCCTCGAGTTCGGCCTTGACCTTGTTGACGATCAACCCGATCGGTCCGGTCGCGCCGAGTCCGCTCCCGTTCGGCCCCCGGGTCTCGGGGTACTTGGTCGCGTCCGCCTCGGCCCGGGTGAGGTGCTTGGTCTCGACCATGCCGTCGAGCACGTACTCGAACCGGTCCTGCGCGGCCTCGGGGTTGACGGCCGGGTCGTAGTAGCCGGGTGAGCGGATGAGCGAGGCGAGAACCGCGCCCTGCGCCGTGTTCAGCTTGCTGACGTCGACCCCGAAGAAGGTCTGCGCCGCCGCCTCGACGCCGTACGCGCCACGGCCGAAGTAGATGGTGTTGAGGTAGTACTCGAGGATCGTGTCCTTCGAGTAGTTGCGGTCGAGCTTGACCGCGATCGCCAGTTCCTTGAGCTTGCGCGACAGCGTCTGGTCGGCGTCGAGGTAGGCGTTCTTCACGTACTGCTGGGTGATGCCGGACCCACCCTGGGTCTGTCCGCCCGTGAGGTCGTTCCACGCGGCGCGCAGCGTGCCGGTGATGGAGATGCCCGGGTTGCTGTAGTAACCGCGGTCCTCGGCGGCGAGCACCGCCCACTTCACCTGCTCGGGGACGTCCTTGATGTCGACGTCGGTCCGGTTCTCGGCGCCGATGCGGGCCATCACCGACCCGTCGCTGTAAAGGATCGTGGCGACCTGGTCGGTCTTGATCTTGTCCGGGGTGACGACGTCGGACAACTGGTAGAACGCCACGACGGCCACGACCAGCAGCACCGCGACGCCGGCGAGGAACCAGGTCCCGAGGATGCCGACCCGGCGCCAGACCCGGCGCTTGCGGCTCATCGCCGCGATGCGCTTGCGCGTAACGAAACGCCGCTTCCGGTACCACTCCGGCCCGAAACGGGGCGGCGTGATCGGCTTCTTCTTCTTCGTCGACGCGGAAGCCCGTCGGCCGGTCGTGGAACCGGCGGGACGTCGGGGGGCGCCGCCGCTGCGGTGCGAGGTCACGGGTGGGATCTGTCCGTTCCCGGGCCCGGTCGTGCCGCGCCCGTCGATGTCGCGTCAGCCGCTGGACGCGGCACGGCCGTACCCGACGGAGTCTCCGGCGGGGTCGGTCGCGCTCGCGGCCACGACGAACGAGCGGAGCAGGTGGTTCCACCGGCAGTGGGTGCAGACCTCGACGACGTAGACGTCGAAGGTGCGCGGTGCGTGCCCGTTCCCCGCGGCCAGACGGCGCACCTCGGCGGGTGACTTCGCCTGGCCGGCGACGTGTTTCAGCGACTCACCGTAGACGAAGTGGACGTCGGAGAGCCCGGCTCGCTTACAGATCGGACAGTTTCGCCCGGTGGGCACGCCGTGGTGCCGGGCGGCCGTCACCAGGTGGGGGTGGGCGTCACACAGCTCCCACGCGCTGCGCCGGCCCTGGGTGGCCGCGGTCAGCACCGCGCGGCGCTGCAGGCCGTGGTCGACGACGTCGCGGGCCAGGTCGGCGAACAACGCCCGGGCCGCCTGCTCGCTGCGACCCGATCCGATCCGTGCGGACCCGACCGGGGCGGGGCGTTCCGTGCGGACCTCGCTCGCCCACCACGGCGCGGGCGGCGCGACCGGTTGGCGGACGGCACGCAGCCGCCGCGGGGGAGGTGGGCCGGGTGGCTGCACCCCGGAAACGCTACGCGGGGATCGGGCGGTGCGGGAGGTGGTGCGGCCTTCCTGTGGACGGGGACAGGTCTGCGAGGATCGGTCACGTGACAACGCTGCGGTGGGGGATCGTCGGGACCGGGTTGATCGCGGACATGATGGCGAGGGACCTCGCCCGCTCGACGGAGCGGGGTGACCACGTCGTCGCCGCCGTCGGCTCCCGCAGCCAGGAGTCCGCGGACCGTTTCGGCGACGCCCACGACGTGCCGGCGGGCCACCGTCACGCCAGCTACGCCGACCTGGTCGCCGATGACACCGTCGACGTCGTCTACGTGGCGACGCCGCACCCGATGCACCTGGCCGACACCAAGCTCGCGCTCGAGGCCGGCAAGCACGTCCTGGTCGAGAAGGCGTTCACGATGAACGCGGACCAGGCGCGGGAGATCGTCGCGCTGGCGACGCAGAAGAACCTGTTCTGCATGGAGGCCATGTGGACCCGCTTCCTGCCGCACATGGTCCGGATCCGGGAGATCGTCGCGAGCGGCACGCTCGGGCGCATCGAGCACGTCAGCGCCGACCACGGCCAGTGGTTCCCCGCCGACCCGGCGTTCCGGCTGTTCGCCCCCGAACTCGGCGGGAGCGCGCTGCTCGACCTCGGGGTCTACCCGGTCAGCTTCGCGTCGATGGTCTTCGGCGGGGTGCAGCCGGCGCGGATCGCGACGCTCGTCGACCCCGCGTTCAACGGGGTGGTCGACGGCCAGACCTCGATGCTGTTCGGGTACCCGGAAGGGGGGCAGGCGCTGCTCACCTGCACGAGCGGAGCCAAGACCGCGACCCGCGCGAGCATCGTGGGCACCGACGCCCGCATCGACATCGACCCGAACTTCTACGAGCCGACCTCGTTCACGATCGTGCCGCGCGAGGGCGAGCCGGTGACCGAGACGCTGCCGTTCGAGGGCCGCGGGATGGTCTACCAGGCCGACGAGGTCAAGCGCTGCCTCGAGGCCGGGGCGATCGAGTCCGACGTGCTCTCGTTGACCGAGACGGTCCACATCATGGAGACGATGGACGCCGTGCTGGCCGACGCCGGCATGTCGGTCGACCCGCGCGTGCTGCGGGGCTGACCGACCGGTTCGTCAGGTCAGGTGGGTCGTCAGGTCGGGTCGGGCGGGGGGAGCCGCACGCCTGGTCCCGGCCGGCCGGCGGTGGCCGCGGCCTCGGCGAGCCGCCCCGCGAACGACCGCCACCGCGACGGCTGCTCGTAGGTGACCTGCGGCAGCACGACGACCGGGCACGCCGCGCCGTAGACCACCTGCGGCACGAGCAGCGACGGCCGCAGCTTCGACAGCTCGCCCGGGTGCGGCGGCCCGACCACCAGCAACTGCGCCGACTCCGACGCCCGCACCAGCACGGCCGACGCAGCGCCGCGCTCGACCCGCTGACTGACGGACGACGACTCCCCGGCCAGCGCCCGCACGGTCTTGGCCAGGTTCTGCGAGGCCTCCTCGGCGAGCCGCTCGACCACGGCCGCCTGCTCCGACGGCACGATGCTGGGCGCCGCCCCGACCGGGACCTGCCAGGCGGTGACCGCGACGAGCGGTGCCCCGACCCGACGGGCGTGGTCCAGGGCCCACTCGACGGCGGCGATCGAACCACTGGTCGGGCTGACGCCCACCACGATCGGTGCGACCGCGGGTTCGGTGGATTCGGTGGATTCGGTCATGGGTTGCCTCCTGCAACGTTCGTCGGAGCCCTGACGGGCCGGGTCACGTGGCGGGTGACGGGGCGTCGCGGCTGACGGTCGGGATGTCGGCGCCGGCGGCTCTCGCCCGCAGGACCGAGAGCGGGGTCGCGACGTCCTCGAGGGCTTTGCGTTCGCTGTCGACGCCGATGAACCATGCGACCAGGCCACCGATGATCATGATGGCACCGCCGATGATGTAACCCCACATGAGCGGGGTGCGGTCCTTGCCCTCGCCGATGAGCGCGCCGTAGATGGTCGGGGCGAGCGAGCCCGCGCCCTGGCCGATGGAGAAGAAGACGGCGATGGCGAGCCCGCGCACCTCGATCGGGAAGATCTCGCTGACCGTCAGGTAGGCGGACGACGCCCCGGCGGACGCGAAGAAGAAGATCACGCACCACAGCAGCGTGTTGGTGGCCGCGTTGAGGGCCTCGGCCCGGAACAGGAACGCCGAGATGATGAGCATCAGTCCGGCCAGGCCGTAGGTCAGCAGGATCATCTTCCGTCGGCCCCACGTGTCGAAGAGATGGCCGAGCAGCAGCGGGCCGAGCAGGTTGCCCAGCGCGAAGGGCACGAAGTAGAGCGAGGTCTCCTTCACGCCGTAGAAGTTGGTGAGGACCTGCTCATAGCTGAAGAAGATCGCGTTGTACAAGAAGCTCTGCGTGATCATCATCGTTGCACCGAGCACCGTTCGGCTCGGCAACTGCGTGATGAACACCTTGAGCAGTTCGACGTACCCGATGTGAGGGGTCGGCACGATCGGCAGCGCTTTGCTCTCGTCGACCTTCGTCAGTTCGACGTGGTCCTGCTCCTCCACCCAGTGCTCGATCTGGGAGACGATCTCCTCGGCCTCGTCGTCGCGGCCGTGGGTCATCAACCACCGTGGACTCTCGGGCAGGTGGCGCCGCAGGAAGATGATGATGAAACCCATCAGGGGGCCGAGCCAGAACGCGATGCGCCACCCCCAGTCGGCCGGCACCAACCACTCGTGGTCGATGAGGACGTAGCCCAGCAGGGTGCCGAGCAGCGCGCCGCCCCAGTAGGTGCCGTTGACCGCGATGTCGACCCGGCCGCGGTAGTGCGAGGGGATCAGTTCGTCGATGGCCGCGTTGATGGCGGCGTACTCACCGCCGATGCCGATGCCCGCGATGAACCGGAACACGGCGAGGGACCAGTAGTCCCACGAGAAGCCCGCGAGCCCGGAGCCGACCAGGTAGATCGCCAGGGTGATGACGAACATCTTCTTGCGGCCGAACTTGTCCGTGATCCGCCCGAAGAACAGGGCGCCGACGATCTCCCCGACCAGGTAGATCGTGCCGAGCGAGCCGGTGCGCGCCGCGGACAGGTCGAAGGAGTTGTTGAACCCGTTGAGGGCCGCGAGCTGGATCTCGAGGCCGTCGAGGATCCACGCGGTGCCCAGACCGAACACGACCAGCCAGTGGAACCGGGCCCAGGGCAGGCGGTCCATCCGGACCGGGACGAGGCTCTTGCGGACCTCGCCGCCTCCGCCCTTGGTGAGGTTCGCGGGAGGCGCTGCACTCATGGGGTGAACGGTGCCCAGTGCACAAGTCAGGCAAACATCACAGCTCGATCAGGACCAGGTCCCAGTCGGATCAGTTGTCGGCGAGCTCGGGCGGGTAGCTCGCGAGCAGCGATAACGGCGGGGGCTGTCGCCGCAGGACCTGGCGCCACAACACCGTGGGCGCCCGGCTGAAGACGTCGTGCTTGCCGCCGTCGACGACGATCCAGGCCCCCTGCGCGATCTCGTCGGCGAGCTGCCCGGGCGACCACCCGGCGTGGCCCGCGTAGATGCGGACGTTGGCGAGCGCGGGCGCGACGTCGCCGCCGTCGGCCTCGAGGTCGACGGTGGCGAGGACCCCGCCGAGACCCGCCCCGCCGGGCAGCGGGCGCAGCCAGTCGTCGCCGTCGGCGACGTTCTCGCGGCTCCCGGGGCGGACCTCGCCCAGGCAGAGGGCGCCGTCCGGCTGCACCGGCCCGCCGGTGAACACGACGTCGGGGTCACTCGCCGCCTCGTGCCAGCTCGGCAGGACCTGACCGACCGGCGTGCGGCTGGGGCGGTTGACGACGACGCCGACCGTGCCGTCGTCGTCGTGTTCGAGGACGAACACCACGGTGCGGGCGAAGGTCGGCTCGACCAGCAGGGGGGTCGCGAGCAGCAACCGGCCCGCGGCGGGCTCCAGCTCCGGCACCGTCCACCCGGGTCGGTCGACCGGCCCGGGCAGCCGGCCGAACCGGCCCAGAATCTGGTCACCGCCGAACGGGCCGGACGCGGGCGGGTTCGCACCGAACAGCAACTCGAACCGCGAGCGCGGGTCCGGGGAGGGGTCGGCCACGCCCGGCATTGTGCCCGCTCGAACCGGTTGCGCCGACCCCCACCGACACTCAGCTCTTCGGGTTACGGTCGGGGGCGATGACCTCACCCTCGACCGGCCTACGCCCGGACGGCCTGCGCCGTCACGTCCCGGCGGCCTTCGGGCTGCCCGGGTTCCGACGCCTGCTGCTCACCCGGCTGGGCGGCCAGATCGGCGACGGCCTGTTCCAGGCGTCGCTGGCCGGTGCGGTGCTGTTCAGCCCGGAACACCAGACCAGCGCGTCGGCCATCGCCGCGGCGTTCGCCGTCATCCTGCTGCCGTACTCGCTGGTCGGCCCGCTCGCCGGTGTGCTGCTCGACCGGTGGTGGCGGCAGCGGGTCCTGCTGTGGGTCAACGTCGTCCGCGGGCTGCTGGTGCTGGGCGTCGCGGCCGAGATCGCCGCGGGGGTTGCGGGTCCGCTGTTCTACGGCAGCGCCCTGGTCATCGTCTCGTTCAACCGCTTCATCCTGGCCGGGCTGTCGGCCTCGTTGCCGCACGTCGTGCCCCCCGGCGAGCTGGTCTCGGCCAACGCCGTCTCGACCACCCTCGGCACCACGGCCACCGCCGCGGGCCTCGGCATCGGCATCGGACTGGCCGGGTTCGTCGGCGCCCGCGACGACAGCTACGCGCTGATCGCCGCCAGCTCCCTCGTGCTCTACCTGCTCGCCGCGTGGGCGGCGCGGGGCTTCCGGCACGACGCCCTCGGTCCCGACGACGTCGAGCGCTCCCACCACGAGACCCTCGGTGACGTCGTGCGCGGGTTCGGTGACGGCGCCCGGCACGTCGCCGAGATCCCCGCGGCCCGGCGGGCGCTGCTGATGATCGGCGCCCACCGCTTCTGCTACGGCGTCGGGTTCGTCGCGACCCTGCTGCTGTTCCGCTACCGGCTCGACGACATCGGCCCGTTCCGCGCGGGTCTCGCCGGGCTCGGTTTCGTGGCCGTCGGCGTGGCCGCCGGCGGGCTCGCCGCCGCGCTCTGCACCCCGCGCGCGACCCGGGCCATCGGCTTCGTGCGCTGGTCGACGGCGCTGATGATCGGGTCCGGCGTCGTCCAGGTCGCGCTCGGTCTGCCGTACCTCACGTGGACGTACGTCATCGGGGCGTTCCTGCTCGGGTTCGCGGCGCAGGGCACGAAGATCTGCGTCGACACGATCCTGCAGCGCAGCGTCGAGGACGACTACCGCGGCCGGGTGTTCTCGATCTACGACACCCTGCTCAACCTCACGACCGTGGTGTCGGCCATCGTCGTCGCGGTCGTGCTGCCGGCCGACGGCTACGCGCCCTGGGCGATTGTCGTCCTCGGGTTCGGGTACGTCCTCGCGGGCCTGTTCTACCTGCGGGCGGGTGTCCAGGCCGACGCGCTGCGCGCCGGCTGCGCCCCCTCGGCCGCCCACCCCACCGGCGCCTGATCCCTCCGCTCAGGGCGCTGTCACCCGCACCTCGCCGGGCTCACCGGTGAGGAACTGCAGCAGCGCACGGCCCGGACGCGTGAGGCCCGCCGCGGACCGCTTCGACAGCCGACCGAACGGTGTCACCTGCAACGTCGCCTTCTCGGCCCGCCACGTGGCCGCCACCATGCCGTCGAGCAGCACCATGCCGGGGATCGCCCCGTTCCGCGACGCGATGTTCGCGCGTGCCTCACCGTCGATCACCCGACGCCGGTCGGCGTGCGAGAGCGTCACGTTGTCGAACGGGGCGATGAAGACCGGGGGCACCGGGGTGGCCCCGTCGACCAGGTCCAGGCCGGGGACGTCCAGCAACTCGACGCCGTCCTCGTCGACGTAGCGGCGCAGGTCCATCCCGGCCGTCACCTCCGAGAGCCGGGTCAGGCCCGACCAGGTCTGCACGTCGCGGACGCTCGCCGGCCCGTACGCCGCGAGGTACCGCGCGACGAAGCCGGCCGGGTCGGGTTCCGGAGCCCGGCCGCCGAGCCAGTCGTCGGCGATCGCGTAGGTGGTCCGGCCCGAACGCCCCCACACCCCGCGCGGCGGTACCTGGACCAGGTGGAGGAACGCCCGCGCGAACTGGTGGAGGTCGGCGGGGTCGACCTCGGGCCAGCGCGGGTGCAGCGCCTCCCCGAGCGCCGTCGACGACATCGGTGCCTGCTGCAACAGTTCCGTCGCCGCCGCGACGAGTTCGCTGCGGTCGACCACCGCCCACGCCGCCTTCCGGCTGGTGCGCAGGGGGTTCTCGGTCGCGGCCTGCGTCCAGGCGCGGATCGGGCGGGCGTCGGCCGCGGTGTGCAGGTGGACCGTGCTGCGCAGCGTCACGATCCGCACCGCCCGCCGCTCCAGCAGCAGGGTCGACAGGTCGTCGTGGGCGAAGCTCTGCAGCCGCGACCAGAGGCCGACGTAGGGCGCCTTCGGGTCCTGGGCCTGCAACCCGACCGTGTGCGCGATCGCCTCGAGCGCCGTCCCGCCCGCCCGCGGGTACAGCCACTGCCGCGCGAGCAACGTGCGGTTGAGGGTGCGGCGGTCGACCCGGTCAGGCGTCACGTCGCCTTCCTACCGCGTCAATCCTGCTGGGCGGCCCACCAGGCGAGCAGTTCCTCGCGGGCGCGGTCCTCGCCGAGCGGCCCGTGCTCCATCCGCAGCGCCAGCAGGTGCTGGTAGGCCTCGCCGATCGCCCGGCCCCGGAGGTCCGGCAGCAGGGCCATGATCTGGTGGCCGTCGAGGTCGGGACGGATCGCGTCCAGCTCCTCCTGGGCCTTGAGCGCCTCGATGCGCTCCTCCAGGGCGTCGTACGTGGCGTCGAGCGCGGCGGCCTTGCGGCGGTTGCGGGTCGTGGAGTCCGACCGCACCAGCGCCGACAGCTTCGGCAGCAGGGGCCCGGCGTCGGTGACGTAGCGGCGCACGGCCGAGTCGGTCCACTCGCCGCGGCCGTAGCCGTAGAACCGCAGGTGCAGGAACACCAGCTTGCTGACGTCCTTCACGACGTCCTTGGGGAAGCGCAGCGCCTGCAGCCGGGCCTGGGTGAGCTTCTTGCCGACCACCTCGTGGTGGTGGAACGTGACCCGCCCACCGGACTCGAAGCGTCGGGTCGCGGGCTTGCCGACGTCGTGCAGCAACGCGGCGAGGCGCAGCACGAGGTCGGGCTCGCCGCCGGTGTACGTCGCCTCCTTCTCGATGGCCTGTTCGAGGACCTGCAGGGTGTGGGCGTAGACGTCCTTGTGCTGACCGTGCTCGTCGGCCGCCATCCGCAACGCCGGCAGCTCGGGCAGCACGATCTCGGCCGCGCCGGTGTCGACCAGCAGTTCCAGGCCCCGGCGGGGATGCGCGCCGAGCAGCAGTTTCGACAGCTCCACCTGCACCCGTTCGGGGGTGATCCGGGCGAGCTCCGGGGCGAGGTTCGTCATGGCCTCGCGGACCTCGGCCGGCACGTCGACGCCCAGGGTCGAGACGAACCGGGCGGCCCGCAGGATCCGCAGCGGGTCGTCGGCGAACGACTCCGACGGGTCGCCCGGGGTCCGCAGCAGCCCCCGGGCGAGGTCCGCGAGCCCCCCGAACGGGTCCACGAACTCACGCTCGGCGGGATCGGCCGCGACGCGCACCGCCATCGCGTTCATGGTGAAGTCACGACGGCGCAGGTCCTCGACCAGCGACTCGCCGAACACGACCTCGGGGTTGCGGGTGACACGGTCGTAGCGGTCGGCCCGGTAGGTCGTGATCTCGCACCGCTCGCTGTCGACGAGCACCCCGACCGTCCCGAACTCGATCCCGGTGGTCCAGGTCGCGGCCGCGACCGACGCGGTGAGGGCGAGCACCTGCTCCGGACGGGCGTCCGTGGTGAAGTCGAGGTCGCCGCCGCCACGGCCCATCAGCGCGTCGCGGACCGACCCGCCGACCAGCCAGAGCGGGTGACCGCCCGCCGCGAGCGCCTCGGCGACCCGGATCGCGGGGCGGGGCTGCGGCACGAGGTCGGCCGGACCTCGCGCACTCAGGCTCGTCACGACGGGCGACGGTACCCACCGGACCGATCCCCCTGGCTACCCTGACCCCATGGCTCGTCGCTCGCGCTCCGGTCGCGGGCGCGGACGTGCCGGTGGCCCCGCAGCCACCCCGGGCGGGTCGCCCGCCCCCGGCTCGACCGGCCCCGCC
>NZ_JBTJEQ010000072.1:0-16276 GCF_054456675.1 Jatrophihabitans sp. YIM 134969 | reverse complement strand
GGCGAGCGCGCCCGCCGGTCCGCCCGTCGTTCAGGACCCACCCGCCGACGTCCCGGTCGCGGCGCCCGTCGCGCCGGTCGCCGCGGTCTTCGGCGCACCGGACCCTGACGCCCTGATCGCCGCCCCGGCGGCCGAGGACACCCGCCCGTCGGCCGACACCGACACCCCCGCCGTGGCCGGTTCCGGCTCTGACGGCAGCACTGACGCCAGCACCGACAGCGGCGTCGAGGGCAGCGTCGAGGGCGACGCGGACTCCGACGACGACGCGGGCGGCCGCCGCCGCCGCCGCGGTCGCCGCGGCCGTGGCCGTCGCTCCGGCACGGGTGAGGACGACGCGACCGAGAGCACCGACGCGACGGACGGTGCCCCGGCCTCCCGGGACACCGCCGACGACACCGCCGACGACACCACCGGCTCCACCGGCGGGGCCGACGACGACACCGACGACGACGCGGGTGCCGACACCGACGCCGACGCCGACGCCGAGGGCGACTCCGACGAGGAGGGCGCGAGCGGCACCAGCCGCCGTCGTCGCCGCCGTCGTCGCCGCGGAGGCAGCGCCGGCACCGGCGAGGGTGGCGAGGACGGCGAGGACCCGCCCAACACCGTCGTCCACGTCCGCGAACCCCGTGCCGAGAAGGACACCGGTGGATCCGCCGGCGGCCGCAAGCGCCGCGGCGGCGACCGCTCGACCGACGCCGACGACGACGGCGTGCGCGGGGTCCGTGGCTCGACCCGGCTCGAGGCCAAGCGTCAGCGCCGTCGTGACGGCCGCGACAACGGCCGCAAGCGCGCGCCGATCCTCACCGAGGCGGAGTTCCTCGCCCGGCGCGAGGCGGTCGAGCGCGTCATGGCCATCCGCCAGCGCGGCGAGCGCACCCAGATCGGCGTGCTCGAGGACGACGTCCTCGTCGAGCACTACGTCACCCGCGCCAGCACCACCAGCTACGTCGGCAACGTCTACCTCGGTCGGGTGCAGAACGTGCTCCCGAGCATGGAGGCGGCGTTCGTCGACATCGGCAAGGGCCGCAACGGCGTGCTCTACGCCGGCGAGGTCAACTGGGACGCCGCCGGCCTCGACGGCAAGGCCCGCAGCATCGAGAACGCGCTGCACTCCGGCGACACCGTGCTGGTCCAGGTCACCAAGGACCCCGTCGGCCACAAGGGCGCCCGGCTCACCAGCCAGGTCAGCCTGCCCGGCCGCTACCTCGTGTACGTCCCCGGCGGCGGCATGACCGGCATCAGCCGGCGTCTGCCCGACACCGAACGGTCCCGGCTCAAGGCGATCCTGAAGAAGGTCGTGCCCGAGGACGGCGGCGTCATCGTCCGCACCGCGGCCGAGGGGGCGAGCGAGGAGGACCTCTCGCGCGATGTCGAGCGGCTCGTCGCCCAGTGGGAGACGATCCAGGCGAAGGCGGCGAAGAAGTCGTCGGCGCCCGAGCTCGTCCACGGCGAACCCGACCTCGCGATCCGGGTCGTCCGTGACCTGTTCAACGAGGACGTCCGCAGCCTGGTCGTGCAGGGCGAGGACGCCTACGCCGAGGTGACGGGCTACCTGACCGACATGGCACCCGAGCTCGTCGACCGGCTCAGCCGCTACACCGGCACCGGCGACCTGTTCCACGACCTGCGCATCGACGAGCAGTTGGCCAAGGCGCTCGACCGCAAGGTGTGGCTGCCCTCCGGCGGCTCGCTGGTCATCGACCGCACCGAGGCCATGACGGTCGTCGACGTCAACACCGGTAAGTTCGTCGGCTCCGGCGGCAACCTCGAGGAGACCGTCACCCGCAACAACCTCGAGGCGGCCGAGGAGATCGTGCGGCAGCTGCGGCTGCGCGACGTCGGCGGCATCGTGGTCATCGACTTCATCGACATGGTGCTGGAGAGCAACCGCGACCTCGTGCTGCGGCGCCTGACCGAGTGCCTCGGCCGGGACCGCACCAAGCACCAGGTCGCCGAGGTCACCTCGTTGGGCCTGGTCCAGATGACCCGCAAGCGGGTCGGCGAGGGCCTGCTCGAGGCGTTCAGCACGACGTGCGAGTGCTGCCACGGTCGCGGCGTCATGGTCTCGACCGAGCCGGTCGACCAGAAGTCCGGCGGCTCCGGCGGCTCCGGTGGTTCCGGTGGCTCCGGCGGTGGCGGCGCGGACGACGAGACCGACGACAAGCCGACCGGCCGTCGGCGCCGCGGCCGCGGGTCGGCCCGGGCCGAGGAGCCCGAGCCGTTGCCGACGACCCCGCAGGTCGACGAGGCCAAGCGCAAGGCCGCCGCCGAGGCCATGGCCGCGATGGCCCGCACGGCCGCGGGCGAAGCCGGCCCCGTCGCCGACCTCGCCCAGGTCGTGGGCGAGGACGCCCTGGCCGACGTGGTCGAGGACGCCGTGGCCACCGTCGAGGACACCGCCGACGACCTCACGGTCGACGGTGCCGATCCGGTCCTCGCCGATGTCGACGACGCGATCGAGGAGCGGGCCGAGGCCGAAGCCGCCGCCGCTCCGGTCGTCGAGGTCGTCGTCGAACCGACCGAGCAGCCCGAGCAGCCCGAGCCGACCGAGCAGCCCCAGTCGACCGAGCAGCCCCAGCCGGCGGACACCGTCGAACCGGTGGTGCCGGCCAAGAAGGCGGCACCTCGGCGTCGTCGGGCCGCGCGCCGTCCGGCCGGGGCGCCGGTCGCGGACCCGCCTCCCGCCGACTGACACCGGGTCGCGCTACGTTCGCGCCTCGTCACGGGGAGGTGCGCGTATGGCGGTCATCGACATCCAGGGGCTGTCCAAGACCTACCGCGCGCGCACGTGGCGTCGCGCCGGTCGCCGTCCGGCGACCGCGCGGCCGGCGCTCGACCACCTCGACCTCCTGGTCGAGGAGGGTGGGGTCCACGGCTTCCTCGGTCCCAACGGCTCGGGGAAGACGACGACCATCCGGGTGCTGCTCGGTCTGGTCCGGGCCGACGCCGGCGCCGTGCGGATGCTCGGCCGGGAGATCCCGCGCGAACTGCCCCGGGCGGTGGCGCACGTCGGCGCCCTCGTCGAGACCCCGCTGTTCGTGCCGGCGTTCTCCGGGCGTCGCAACCTCGAACTGCTCGCCCGCGTCGGTGGCGTCGGTGCCGAGCGGATCGAGGAGTGCCTGGAGATCGTCGACCTCCGCGAGCGGGCCACCGACCGGTTCGGTGGTTACTCGCTCGGCATGAAGCAGCGCCTCGGCATCGCCGCCGCGCTGCTCAAGACTCCCCGGCTGCTGATCCTCGACGAGCCGAGCAACGGCCTGGACCCCGCCGGTATCCGTGACGTCCGTGAGCTGGTCCGCCGTCTCGGCTCCGACGGCCACACGACCGTCCTGCTCTCCTCGCACCTGTTGGGCGAGATATCGCAGGTGTGCGACCGCGTGTCGGTGCTCGCGCGCGGGCGCTGCGTGGCGTCGGGTCCGGTCGCGCAGATCCTCGGCGAGGGCGGCGCGACCGGCGGGTTCGTGGTCGGCCTGCCCGACCTCGACCGGGCGGCGGCGGTCCTCACCGCCGACGGCCTCACCGCCACGCCGTCCGGCACCACCCTGGTCGTCGGCGGCACCGCCGAACCGGGCCGGATCACCCGCGTGCTCGCCGCGGCCGACCTCTGGGTGGAGCACCTCACCCCCGCCACCCGCGACCTCGAGCAGGTGTTCCTCGACCTCACCGAGGCCGGCCGCGACGAGCAACCCGCGGCTCACCTCGCCGCCGCATCGGAGCCGGCGCCGTGACGGCCACTGCCGCGGCCACCGGACGCCACGCCCGGGTGGACGACACTGCGTCCGCGCCCCGGCCCTCGCTGGTGCGCGCCGAACTGCTGCGCCTGCGCAGCCGACGGCTGCTGCGGGTCCTGCTCGCGCTGGTCGTGCTCGGCTGGCTCGCCGCGACCGTCGTCGCGGTCTTCACGTTCGCAGAGCCCGGTGCCGCCGACCTCGACCGGGCCCGCGCCCAGATCGCGCAGATCGTCGCCGACAACGAGACCTACCGGACCCAGTGCCTCGCCGACCCGCCCGACGGCGACGAGTCGTTCTGCGGGCCGCCGACCACCGCCGCGGACTTCTCGCCGAACGACTTCGTCCCGAAGAGCCCGTTCGAGCTCGACGGGCCGGGGCGCGACGGCGCGCTCGTCACGGCCGTCGGCGTCGCCGTGGTCGCGGTCGTCGCGGGAGCGACCTGGATCGGCGGGGAGTGGTCGTCGCGGTCGATGGTCGGGCTGCTGTTCTGGGAACCGCGGCGGTGGCGGGTGCACCTGGTCAAGGCGGCGGTGGTGACGGTCGCGGCGGCGGTGGTCGCGGTGCTGGCCGAGGCCCTGTGGACGGCGTCGGCGTACCTGCTGGCGAACCTGCGCGGCGACGGCGCGGCACCGGACGGCTTCGTGGGGCAGCTGCTGGGCCTCGAGGCCCGGGGGGTCGCCCTGGTCGCCTGCTGCGCGCTCATCGGCTACGCCGTGGCCGGGCTGGTCCGCAACACCGGCGCGACCCTCGGGATCGCGTTCGTCTACTTCGCGGTCGTCGAGACGGCGGTGCGAGCGGTCTGGGACGCAGCCCAAGCGGGGCTGGTCACCGTCAACGCCGTCGCGCTCGTGGCCCGCGGCGGGTACACCTACTACACCTACGACGACGTCGCGGACGGCACGGGACCCTTCTCCTCGCAGCAGCACGAGCACGTGGTGTCGAACCTGCAGGGCGGCTTGGTCCTCGCCGGGGTCGCGGTCGTGCTGACGGCCGTTTCGGGATGGGTCCTGGCGCGTCGCGACGTCCAGTAGGGCGGGGTCGGCGGCCGCGGCGGAGCCCACTTTGCCCCCGGGGACAGTCCTCCCGTATCCTGAACGACGGCCTGCCGTGAGGTTGGCCCACCAGCACGTGCCCGCGGACGACGACGTCGACCGCGCCGGTCCACGCCCGTCCGGGGCGTCGTGGCCGAAGTCAGCCTTGGAAGGTGTGGAAGTCGATGTACGCCATCGTCGCGACGGGCGGCAAGCAGTACAAGGTCGCTGTCGGCGACGTCGTCGAGGTCGAGAAGATCGCGGCGGCGCCGGGAGACTCCGTGACCCTGCCCGCGGTCCTGCTCGTCGACGGCGGCGACGTCACCCACGACGCCGCCGCGCTCGCGAAGGCGTCGGTCACCGCCGAGGTCGTGGGAGCCGTCAAGGGCCCGAAGATCAAGATCCACAAGTTCAAGAACAAGACCGGCTACCACAAGCGCATGGGTCACCGTCAGCAGCTGACCCACCTGCGCATCACGGCCGTCGAGAACGGGAAGTGAGCTGAACCATGGCACACAAGAAGGGCGCTTCCAGCTCCCGCAACGGTCGCGACTCCAACGCGCAGCGCCTCGGCGTCAAGCGCTTCGGTGGTCAGCTCGTCGAGTCCGGCGAGATCCTCATCCGCCAGCGCGGCACCAAGTTCCACCCGGGCGACCTCGTCGGCCGCGGTGGCGACGACACGCTGTTCGCCCTCGCCAAGGGCCACGTGCTCTTCGGTGAGCGCCGCGGCCGCAAGACCGTGAGCATCACCCCGCTCGAGGGCTGATCCTCCGGCCCGCGCGCCTCGCGCGGGCCCCGCTCCACCTGTCAGGACATCTGCATGGCCACGCACTTCGTCGACCGCGCCGTTCTCCACCTCGCCGCGGGCCACGGTGGCCACGGCTGCGCCTCGGTCCACCGGGAGAAGTTCACCCCGCTCGGTGGTCCCGACGGCGGCAACGGCGGACGCGGCGGTGACATTGTTCTCGAGGTCGACCCCGGCGCCCACACGCTGCTCGACTTCCACCACCGCCCGCACCAGAAGGCTGGCAACGGCAAGGGTGGCTCCGGCGACCACAAGAACGGCTCCGACGGCGCCGATCTCGTCCTCACCGTCCCCGACGGCACGCTCGTGCTCGACGCCGACGGCGAGCGGCTGGCGGACCTCACGGGCGCCGGCACCCGCTTCGTCGCCGCCCGTGGCGGAGCCGGTGGCCTCGGCAACGCCGCGCTCGCGTCTCCTCGCCGCAAGGCGCCCGGTTTCGCCCTGCTCGGCGAACCCGGCGACGAGCACGACATCGTGCTCGAGATCAAGTCCGTCGCCGACGTCGGCCTCATCGGTTTCCCGTCGGCCGGCAAGTCCTCCCTCATCGCCGCGATGTCCTCGGCGCGGCCGAAGATCGGTGACTACCCGTTCACCACGCTGCGGCCGAACCTCGGCGTGGTCACCGCGGGCGACTCCGTGTTCACCGTCGCCGACGTCCCGGGTCTGATCCCGGGCGCCGCCGAGGGCCGCGGGCTGGGCCTGGACTTCCTGCGCCACGTCGAGCGCTGCGCGGTCCTCGTGCACGTGGTCGACTGCGCCACCCTCGAACCCGACCGCGACCCGCTGCCCGACATCGAGGCGGTCGAGGCGGAGTTGGCGGCCTACACCTCCTCGACGCCGGAACTCGGCGACCTCGCCGACCGGCCGCGGCTGGTCGCGCTCAACAAGATCGACGTCCCCGACGCCCGTGACCTCGCCGACCTCGTGCGGGCCCAGGTGGCCGAGCGGGGCTGGCCGGTGTTCGAGGTGTCCGCCGCCTCGCACGCCGGTCTGCGGGAGCTCGGCTTCGCGATGGCCGCAGCCGTCGAGGCCGACCGGGCCGAGCGTTCGGCGCCGGAAGCGCCCCGGATCGTGCTCCAGCCCTTGCCGGTGGGATCGCGTTCCGGCCGGGAGTTCTCCGTCTCGCGTGACGCCGAGGGCTTCGTGGTCCGCGGTGTCAAGCCCGAGCGTTGGATCCTGCAGACGGCCTTCGACAACGAGGAGGCCGTCGGGTTCCTCGCCGACCGGCTCAACAAGCTCGGTGTGGAGAAGGAACTGGTCGCGCAGGGGGCCGAGCCCGGCGACGCCGTCACCATCGGCGACGTCACGTTCGAGTGGATCCCGACCGAGATGGACCTGGCCGCGATGGCCGTCACCTCGCCGCGTGGCACCGACGACCGGCTCAACCCCTCGAACCGCCGCCGCGCCGACGAACGGCTCGCGAGCAAGAAGGCCAAGCGGGAGCACGGCGACTACGAGGACTGGTACGGCGACGACGTCCCCACGTCCACGTCGTCCCGTATCGAGTAGCAACCGTTGTCCAGGGCAGCGATCGCGGCGGCGTCGCGGACCGTCGTCAAGGTCGGGTCGTCGTCGCTGACGTCCGGTGGCTCGATCGACCCGGCTCGACTGGGGGCGCTGGTCGACGCCGTCGCCGCGCGGGTGCGCGGCGGTCAGCAGGCCGTGCTCGTGTCGTCCGGGGCCATCGCCGCCGGCATGGGCCCGCTCGGGCGGCGCACCCGCCCGCGTGACCTCGCCACGCAACAGGCGGCCGCGGCCGTGGGGCAGTTGCTGCTGATCGAGGCGTACGCCGCCGCGTTCGCCCGGCACGGGCTCACCGTCGGCCAGGTCCTGCTCACCGCGGACGACCTGCACCGCCGCGGTCACTACCGCAACGCCCAACGCACGATGGAACGGCTGCTGACCCTCGGGGTGGTGCCGATCGTCAACGAGAACGACACCGTGGCCACGCACGAGATCCGCTTCGGCGACAACGACCGCCTGGCCGCGCTGGTGGCTCACCTCGTGCACGCCGACGCGCTGGTGCTGCTGTCCGACGTCGACGGCCTCTACGACGACGATCCCCGCCTGCCCGGATCCACCCGCCTCGACACCGTTGCATCGTCATCCGATCTCGACGGCGTGCGGCTCGCGGGATCGTCGTCCGCCGTGTCGACCGGCGGGATCGCGACCAAGCTCGAAGCCGCAGGCATCGCCTCGACCTCCGGCGTCCCGGTCATCCTCGCCGCCGCGGCGAACGTCGCCGACGCGCTCGACGGTTCCGGCGGCACGGTGTTCGCGGTGCAGGGCAAGCGCCCGGGCTCGCGGTTGTTCTGGCTCAAGCACGCCTCCTCGCCCCGCGGTCGGTTGACGCTCGACGACGGCGCCGTCCGCGCCGTCACCCAACGCGGGGCGTCGCTGCTCGCGGCCGGTGTCACCGCGGTGTCCGGCGACTTCGGCTCCGGCGACGCCGTGGAGCTCGCCACCACCGACGGCCGGGTGGTCGCTCGCGGTCTGGTCTCCTACGACGTCGGCGACATCCCCGC
The DNA here is from genome assembly GCF_054456675.1 of Jatrophihabitans sp. YIM 134969. NCBI lineage: Bacteria > Bacillati > Actinomycetota > Actinomycetes > Jatrophihabitantales > Jatrophihabitantaceae > Jatrophihabitans > Jatrophihabitans sp. YIM 134969. Next base: position 8,181 of record NZ_JBTJEQ010000072.1, on the reverse strand, counting down.
CCTCATCGGCCGTTCCACGAAGGACCTCGACGCCGACCACCGCCGCGAACTCGTCCACCGCGACGACCTCGTGGTGCTCTAGGGGTACGCACGCGGCAAGTCGGCCGGGGCGCTGTTCGCGTCGAACCGCACCTCGGTGCTGCGGCCGTCGGCGGTGGTCGCGCGGTACAGCACCGTGCCGTCCACGCCCGACGGCGCCGCCCGCGATCCCGTGACCGCCCGCTGTAGCGCCGTGATCTCGGCCGCTGTGAGGGTGCGGGACCCGAGCAGGAAGGTCCCGTCCGGCCCGCTCACGTCGTACTCGCAGACGGCCCCCGACACCGCGGCGGCGAGGACCGTGTCGTCCACGTCAGGGCTGGACGCCGGCAGCTGCGCATCGCAGCCCCGGGCGTCGAGCGGCGTGTAGGACAGGCCGGCCAGGACGGTCGCCGTGCCGCCGGCCGGTGCGGAGATGCTCATCTGGACGCCGACGTCCGGCAGCTGCAGCAACGGTGGCGTGCCCTCCGGTCCGTAGGTGTCGACCCACCGCGCCGGGTGCCCGGCCACCGTGGTCGCGGTCCCGGGTCCGTCCGACGACGTGAGGGCCTGCAGCGTCACCGACGTCCTCGTGACGGGGGCAGACGTCGTGATCGGACCGGGCGTCGAGGGATGGGTCGGGCAGTTCGGCAGGTTCGTCGGGATGATCGTCACGGTGTTCCCGTCGCCGGGGGCGCCCGAGCCGAAGCAGCCGAAGCGGCCGACGCCCCACGAGGCGGGCACGGTGAGGGTGATGCCGTGGAAGCTCACCTGTTGGGTGGGGGGTGGCGGCTCGGCGCCGATCAGGTCGGCGCTCCGGAACGGTGGTCCGGCCCACGGCGCGATCAGCACGACGGCAGCCACGATCGCGGCGGCGGCCGCGGCCACCGACCCCACCGCGACCCACCGCCTCGTCCGGGCGGGGCGGACGGCTACCGCGTTCAGCTGAACGCGGTCGACGTCGTGGGCGCGTTCGGCGAGCGTCGCCCGCACCAGGTCCTCGAGGTCGGTCACGCCGATCCACCCCCACGACCGGATTCTGTGTACTCCTGCGGCGTCACGACGCGAGAAGACACAGAATTCGCGAGGCTGGGGTGGTCGCGGAGGGTGGCGAAGGCGCGGGAGGCCAGGGAGCGGACCGTGGCCTCGCTGACGCCGACGAGCGTCGCGATCTCCCGGTCCGGCAGACCCTCGTAGTAGCGGAGCACCAGCACCGCGCGTTGCCTCGCCGGCAGCGTGGCCATGGCCCGCCACGCGGCGTCCCGTTCGTCGACGCCCGTGGTGGCGTCGGGCGCGGCGGGGACGTCGTCGAGGTCGACCCCGACCAGTTCGGTGCTCGCCCGCCGGCGGCGCCAACCGAGGTACTCGGTGACGACGATGCGGCGCAGGTACGCGCCCGGGTGCTCGGGCGGCCCGTGCCGCTGCCACCGGGTGTGGGCCTTCATCAGTGCCTCCTGGGCGAGATCCTCGGCGCGGCTGGCGTCGTGACACAGCAGGTAGGCCGTCCGCACCAGGGCATGACCGTGCTCGGCCACCACGTCGGCGAACTCCACGTCGTACCTCCTCACCCGTCCTGATGCAGCGGGCGGCCCGATCCGTGGCACTCAGCCCAGGGCGGTGAGCAACGCCAGGACGTCGGCGTCGAGGTGCGACACCCGATCGCCCGCCGCGGCGGTGCCGCAGCCGCCCGCGTCGACCGAGACGACCACCTGCGCGTCGCCGGCACCGTGGAACAGCAGCCCCCAGCGCGGGCCGGCCTGCGCGGTGCAGGCCTCGGTGACGAGCGGTGGCAACGCGTTCAGCGCGTCGGCGAGCGGAACCGCGACGGTCCTCGGCCGCGTCGACACCGTCGTCGGCGTGCCGTCGACCGGCTCGAGACAGACGGTCACCGAGCTCGGCGTGAACGGGACCAGCTGCTCCCTGGTGGCGGTCGCGGCGCCGTCGGCCGCGCACGCCGCGATCGGGTCGACCGGGACCGCGGTGGAGCCACCCGATCCGGGGTCGCCGGACGCCGTCACCGTGCCCGGACCGGGTGAGACCTCGACCGTCGACGGTGAGACCTCGACCGTCGACGGTGAGACCTCGACCGTCGACGGTGAGACCTCGACCGGCGTCGGCGGCAGGGGTTTCGTGGACAGCGACGTCAAGGCGGCCCGGGCAGGACCGGTGACGTCGGCGATGGCCGCGACCGCGCCGTTGGTGGTCCCGCTGCAGCTGTCGGGCGACGCCACCCAGACCACGCCGTCGTCGTAGGTGAGGCCGATCAGGTACACGTTCGACCAGGCGATCTCCGGGCAGCTGCGGTGGTCGCCCGGGCCGACGATCGTTGCACCCTGCAACGCCGACAGCAGCCGCGCGACGGCCGGATCGCTCCCGTCCGCCCGGGCCGAGCGACTCAGGTCCAGGGTGGGGCGCAGCGGGGTGTCGACCGGGGCGGGCGGGTCGACCGGGTCCGACGGGCCGTCCGGCCCGGCGGGCGACGTGCCGATCCCGCCCGGGTTCACCGGCCCGACGACGACGTCGGGTGCCGGGGTCTCGTAGCCGCACACCAGCACGTCCGTCGGCGCGCCGGGGGGCACGAGGCGGCCCTCGGCACCCGGAGCGGTCGGAAGCGAGGGGATCAACGTCGACGGCGACCAGTCCGGTGCCACCGGGTTCGGCGCCGAGCCCGGGCAGGTGAGTTCGCTCGTCGCGCCGCCCGCCACCGCGGAGCCGCCGTCACGGGTGGCGGCCCACGCGCCGACCCCGCCGCCGGCCGCGAGCACGCCGACGACCACGGCCACGCCGATCCAACGGCGCCGCCCGCGCGACGACGCGGGCGGCGAGACCTCGACGACATCGCTCACGGAACTCTCCTCCTGGCACTCGCCACATCGGGCACGGGCACTCCTGCCCCGGTGGGACCCGGTGGGGGGTCCTTCTGGTTCCGGCTCAGTCCGAGGCCTGCAGCAGTGCGACGAGTGCGTCGGACGGGTCCCCGCGGTGGTTGCCGTCGAAGACCCCCGGGCAGGTTCCGAGCAGGACGTAGACGGTGGCGGTCTCACCCTCGGCACTGCGGAACGTGAGCTCCCACCGATCATCCAGTTCGTCGTCCCCGCACCCGGACGCCGGCGCGGTCGCCGCGGGCGACCCGGTGATGAGGTCGGCGAGCTGCTGCGCCACCTCGTCGCCGCGTCGCACCACCGTGCCGCCCGGTGTCGAGCCCGGCGGGTTGTGGCAGATCTCGACCGTCACCGGCGGGAAGGGGACGGCCGATCCCTCGTCCATCGGCGAGACGAAGATGCCGCCGCAGTGGGGTGACAGGCCCGGGGCCGACGGTGAGGCGACGGGGCTGGGGCGCTCGGTCGCCGTGGCGTGGTTCAACGCCCAGTCGACCGGCCCGCTGAGGTCGAGGTTGCTCACGCCGGCGCCGTTGGTGGTGGTGCACAGGGCCGGCCCCGCCAGCCACACCACCCCGTCGTCGTAGGTCAGGCGGACGAGGTACTGCGGCGCCCGCACATCGGCCAGACCGCCGCAGGTGAAGAAGCCATCTTGCGGAAGCGTTGCACCGTGCAACGCAGTCAGCAGCGGTGCGACAGATGCGTCGGTGGCGTCGTGGGCCGCGGTACGGCCGAGTGGGAGGTCGGTGAGCACGGAACCGTCGGACGTCTGGGGGTCCGGGGCCGACGGGGCCGAGGGGGCCGGACTGCCACTCCCTCCGGTGCCATCGGGAGCGATCCCGCCGCCGTACGGCGGGCGGTACTCACACAGCACGACCTCGGTCGGATCGTCCGACGGGACCAGTCGGTCACCGAGATGCGGCACGGTCGGGAGGTCCGGGACCTGGTCGCGCAGCGAGAGGTGGCTGTCGCCGTCCTCGACGCCGCTGTCGACCGGCACGGACGACGGGCAGATCCCACCGTCGGTCGCGCCGAGCCCGGGCCTGTCGTCTCGGAGCACGAGCCAGGTGGCGCCGCTGCCGAGAGCGACGGCGGCGACCGCCACGATCGTGATCGCCAGGGTGCGGTGCCAGCGGGGGCGGCGGACCGGAGCGGCGACCGGCCCGAGGTCGTCGGGCGGCGTCGTCGACACGCGGTCATCCTGCCGGACGCACGCCGATCGCGGCAGCTCGGAACCGTGTGAGGGTCACGAACCGCCGCGATCGGGGGTGGAGCGGATCAGGCGCGTGGGCCGACCAGGGTCTTCTCCAGCACCGGGGCGGCCGGGGCGGGGACGGAGGCGGCGGGGGCGTCCTCGACCGTGTCGTGCGGGTCGCCACCGGCGGCGAAGGCGACCTCGTCGAACGGCAGGCCGCCGGCCAGCACCCGGCGAGCACGGTCGCGGTCGAGTTCCCCGACCGAGCGGGCGAGCACGAGCGTGGCGATGGCGTTGCCGGTGAAGTTGGTCAGCGCCCGGGCCTCGGACATGAACCGGTCGATGCCGACGACCAGACCGACCCCGTCGACCAAGTCGGGGCGGTGGGCCTGCAGCCCGGCCGCGAGGGTCGCGAGGCCGGCGCCGGTGACGCCGGCGGCGCCCTTGCTGGCGATGATCATGAAGCCCAGCAGGGAGATCTGCTGCCCGATCGACATCGGCGTGCCGGAGGCGTCGGCGATGAACAGCGACGCCATGGTCAGGTAGATCGCGGTCCCGTCGAGGTTGAACGAGTACCCGGTCGGCACCACGATGCCGACGACCGGACGGCTGACGCCCGCGTGCTCCATCTTGGCCATGAGGCGGGGCAGGGCCGTCTCCGACGACGAGGTCGACAGGATCAGCAGCAGTTCACGGCCGAGGTACCGGAACAGGCGGAAGACCGACAGGCCGGTGGTGAGGCGCAGGACGGTCCCGAGCACGACCACCACGAACAGGATGCAGGTGGCGTAGAAGCCCGCCATGACCTGCAGCAGGCCGGTCAGGGCCGAGGCACCGCTGCTGCCGACCACCGCGGCGATGGCACCGAACGCGCCGACCGGCGCCAGCCACATGAGCATCGCGAGGAGCTTGAACACCAGCTTCTGCAGCACGGCCACGCCGTGGAGCACCGGCTTGCCCTTGGCGCCCAGCGCCTGCGCCGCGAAGCCGACGAGCAGCGCGATGAACAGCACCTGCAGCACCTCGCCCTCGGCGAACGGCGAGAACAGCGAGGTCGGGATGATGTGGAGCAGGAACTCGACCGTCGTCAACGGTTCGGTGTCACCCGCGGCGTCGGCGGCCTTGCTCGCCACCTCGGGGGTGATGGTCATGCCCGAGCCGGGCTTGATGAGGTTGCCGACCACCAGGCCGATGGCCAGGGCGAACGTCGACATCGCGAGGAAGTACAACAGCGCGTAACCGCCGACCTTGCCGACCTTGGCGGCGCTGCGCACCGACCCGATGCCGAGCACGATCGTGCAGAAGATGATCGGGGCGATGAGCATCTTGACCAGGGCGACGAACCCGGTGCCGAGCGGCTTGAGCTCCTGGCCGAACGCGGGGAACACGAGCCCGACCACGATGCCGAGGACGACGGCGACGATCACGTAGAGGTAGAGCCGGCTGGTGCGGTCCTTCCCCGGGGTGGCCGGAGATGTTCCGGGCCGGGCGGCGGGGGGCGGCGGTACGGCGGCGTTGCGCATGACAGCTCCTGTGCGGTCGGGCCCGGTGGTACGGCGCGGGCGGCGTGACGCAGACTGTGACCCCAGCCACCCGGGCGCGTCGCGCTTTCGTACGTTGCGGTCACGGGTGACGGATCCGGAGGCGACGTGGTGCGGGCAGGGCGACGACCGTGGGGCATCGCGGGGCGGGTCCTCGCGCTGCAGGTCGCCCTGGTGACGGTGCTCGTCGCGGCGGTGACGGTCGGTGGCGTCCTGCTCGCCCACGACCAGGCCGAGGCCACCGCCGAACGCACCGTCGTGGGGGTGGCCCGCACGGTGGCGGCGACGCCCGAGGTCGTCGCGGCGGTCACGACGACCGACCCGACCGACGTCCTGCAGTCGCTCGCGGAACGGGTGCGGACCTCGACCGGGGTGTCGTTCGTGGTCGTGATGTCGACGACCGGCATCCGGTGGTCCCACCCCGACACCAGTCTCATCGGCGGGCACTTCCAGGGCCACATCGCCACGGCCGTCGCGGGTGGCACCGAGGTCGAGACCTACACCGGCTCGCTCGGGCCGTCGGTGCGGTCGGTCGTCCCGGTGCGGGCGGGCGACCGGGTCGTCGCACTGGTGTCGGTGGGCATCCCGACTGCGTCGATCGGCACCGACGTCAGCCGGCGCATCCCGGTGATCGTCGTGGCCGCGCTCGCCGCGCTGGCGCTCGCGGTGTTCGGCAGCTGGCTCATCGGCCGCACGGTCCGGCGGCAGACCCTCGGGCTGGGCGCGCCCGCCCTGGCGCGGATGGCGCAGTCGCAGGAGGCGGTGCTGCACTCCATCCGCGAGGGGCTGGTGGTGGTCGACGGGGACGGCGTGCTGCGGCTCGCGAACGACGAAGCGCTGCGGTTGCTGGGGTTGGAGGCGGCCGACATCGGCCGTCCGGTCGCCGACATCGACGTCGCGGGCACGGTGGGCGAGCTGCTGCGGACCGGTCGCACGGCCGAGGACGAGTCGCACACCGCCGCCGGGCGGGTGCTGCTGGTCTCGCAGGCCGAGGCCCGCGCCGGTCGTCACACCGGCCGGGTCGTGACCCTCCGCGACCGCACCGAACTGCTAGCCGTGAGCGGGGAACGCGACCGTTGGCAGGGGTTCGCCGACTCGCTGCGGGCCGTGGCCCACGAGTCGGCCAACCGGCTGCACACCGTGGTGTCACTGGTCGAACTCGGACGTACGGCGGAGGCGGTGCGCCTGGCGACCGGGCAGATGGCGGCGTCGCAGCAGCTCGCCGACCGGCTGGTCGACGCCGCGGACGACGAACCCGAGCTGGTCGCACTGTTGCTGGCCAAGAGCGCGCAGGCCTCGGAGCGCGGCGTGGCGTTCGACCTCGACGGAGCGCGGGTGACCCGTCCGACCGGCGTCGACCCCGACGACCTGCTCGTCGTCATCGGCAACCTCGTCGACAACGCGCTCGACGCCGCCACCACGCGGGTCGAGGTGGTCGTCGACGACGCCGAACCGGGTGTCCTGCGCATCGCGGTGTCCGACGACGGCGGCGGGATGTCCGATCCGGACAGGGCTTTCGAGCGCGGCTGGTCGAGCAAGACCGATGCGCCGGTGCACGGCCGCGGCCTGGGTCTGGCGCTCGTGGAGCAGGTCGTCCAACGCCGCGGCGGCCGGATCCACGTCGACACGTGTGCGGGCGACGGCACCTGCGTCGAGGTCGAACTGCCGGTGGTCCCCGACCGGGTGGGGTCGTGACCGCGATCGCGACCCTCGTCGTCGAGGACGAGCAGCTCACCGCCGAGGCGCACGTGGCCTACCTGGAACGACTGCCGGCGTTCACCCTCGCGGGGGTGGCCCGCACGGCCCAGCAGGCGCTGGCCGCGCTGCGGGAGGCGGAGGTCGACCTCGTCCTGCTCGACGTGAACCTGCCCGACGGCAACGGCCTGGACGTCGTCCGGCGGATGCGGGCGGCGGGGCACGGCGCGGACGTCATCGCCGTCACGGCGAACCGGGACCTCGCCGCGGTGCGCAAGGCCGTCCACCTCGGGGTGGTGGGGTACCTGCTCAAGCCGTTCGGGGCGGCGAGCTTCACCGGGAAACTCGAGCAGTACGCGGCCTTCCGGCGCACGATGGCCGCGACCGAGGTGGGCTCGCAGGCCGACGTCGACCGGCTGCTGACCGGGATGGTCCACCGCGAGCGGCTGCCGACGGGGCTCAGCCCGGAGACGCTCGACGCCGTGCTGCGCCTGGTGGCGGACAACCCGGTGTCGGCCACCGAGGTCGCGGGTGCAACCGGGGTCTCCCGGGTGACGGCCCGGCGGTACCTGGAGCACCTCGCCGACACCGGCGCGGTGCGGCGGGCGCCACGGTACGGCGGTACCGGCCGGCCGACGGTCGACTACGTCGTGAACACGGAAACGCCGTGACCGACGGGGTTTTCCCCGCGGTCACGGCGTTCCGGTGGTGCTGGGTTCAGCCGGCCTGACGGACGGCCGAGCGGCGACCGCGGCGACCGGCGCCGGCGCCCGACGGGCGGTTGCCCTGCGGTGCGGACTCGGTGCGGCGCTGACCGAAGTGCGGCTGGCCGGTCCGGCTGGCCCGCGGCGCGCCC
>NZ_JBTJEQ010000071.1:0-16826 GCF_054456675.1 Jatrophihabitans sp. YIM 134969 | reverse complement strand
CTGGCCGCGGGCGCGGTTCCGGGCGGCGGCCGCGCGCTGGTCAGCGCCGACGTCCTGCGCGCGGCCCTCGCCCTCGCGCCGATCACCGACGTCACGACCGGCGAGGTGACCCGCCGCGGCGACACCGCCACCGTCGACGTCGGCTACCGGCTGGGCGGCGCATCCCCCACGCGGGTCGACGACGTCGTCGCCGTCACGCGGGTCGACGGCCGCTGGCGACTCGTCCGCAGCGCGGTCCCGGTCAGCCTCGGCGTCGACGCCGCGGCCACGTGGGCCGCGATCGCTGCTCCGACCCCGTTCGCGATCCCGAGCGGAGGCGTGCAACTGGTGTTCCCCGGCGCGGTGCCGGTCGTCTACCGCACCCCGCTGGTGCAGGTCGCGGGCGACGAGCGGGTGGTCCGGTTGTCGCGGACCGAGTCCGCGCTGCGGGTGACGGCCGAGCCCACCGAGGCCGGCCGGTCGACCGTCCTGAAGTCGGTCCTGGCCGCGTTGACCGCGTGCGCCGCGGGCGGCGAGGACGTCGACCCGTACTGCCCGCAGCCGGCGCCCGGCCGCTCCGGCACCACCGTGCTGCGCTCGGTCCCGGGATCGTTCGCCGGTGAGCTGCAGGGCCTGGACCGGGTCGACGCCCGGGTCGCGGTCACGCCGAGCAGCGCCGGGACGTTCGTCGTGACGGGCAGTGTCGACGCCTCCGGGAAGTGGCAGGTGCTCGACTACGACAACGTCGCCCGCGGGCGCAGCGGCCCGACCGCGCTGCCCTTCACCGCCACCGTCCCGGTCGGCGCCACGGGGACCGTCAGCTGGGACCGCTCGTGACCCACCGTGCGCGCCGACGCGCCCGCGCCGCCGCCCTGGCGGCGTCGGTCGTGGTCGCGGCGACGTCCCTGGCCACGGCGTCACCCGCGGCCGCCGCACCCGGCCCGCCCGGCGCGAAGCAGTACTACTTCGACCAGTGGGACGTCCCGGCGATCTGGGCGAGCGGCGCCCGCGGCCAGGGCGTCGTCATCGCCGAACTGGACACCGGTGTGAACGCGAGCCTGCCGGAGTTCGCCGGCAAGATCCTGCCCGGCACCGACGTCGGCACGGCGGGTGGCGACGGCCGCACCGACCGGGCGACCGACGACTTCGGCCACGGCACGGCGATGGCGTCGATCATGGTGGCGAACCCCGGCGCCTACGGGATCACGGGCCTCGCGCCCGACGCCCGGATCCTCCCGGTCGCGATCCCGCTGCAGGGCACCACCGACGCCTCCGACGACGACCAGCTGCCCGAGGCCATCCGGTACGCCGCCGACCACGGCGCCAAGATCATCAGCATGTCGCTCGGCGGTGAACGCAGCCCCTCGACCGACCCGGTCCCGTGCCCCGCCGCCGAACAGGAGGCGGTCTTCTACGCCATGGGCAAGGGCGCCGTGCTGGTCGCGGCCTCGGGCAACGACGGCCTCAAGGGCAGCCCGGTCGCGGACCCCGGCGTGTGCCTCGGCGTGGTGTCGGTCGGCGCGACCACGTCGAGCGGGACGGTCGCGGGGTTCTCCTCCCAGCACCCGTACCTCACGATGACCGCCCCCGGCGTCGGCATCGCCTCGCTCTCACGGGTCCCCGGCACGGGCTACGCCGGCGACGGCACGTCGCAGGCCACGGCGATCACCTCGGCCGCGCTCGCCCTGGCGTGGTCCGCGCACCCCGAGTTGAGCGCCGAGGAGCTGGTCACCCGGCTGATCGCCACCCTGCAACCGGGCCCCGGGCAGACGAAGGGCCAGCACAGCAGCGCCTACGGCTACGGCACCCTGGCGGCGAACCGGCTCGTCGACGACGCCGTGGACTCCTCGGGGAGCAACCCGGTCTACGCCGGGGCGAAGCCGTTCACCTCCCGCTACGCCGAGTCGCTCAAGGTCGTCTCGCCCCCGCTCGGGCCGGCCGCCGCGAAGGCGCCCACGGCCTCGATCAACCCCGGTGACCCGCCCGCCCTGCTCGGGACGGCGTTCTGGCTGTCGTGCGTCGTCGGCGTCGGCGGCCTGCTGCTGCTGGTGGCCGCCCTGGTCCTGCGGCGGCGGCTCGGACGCGTCCGCTGACCGCGCCCGGTGACGCCCCGGTGTGCGACCCTGGGCGCTTCCCGTCGGGCCGATCCCACGGCTCACGCTTGAGACCACGACCCTCGAGAGGCAGCACCCGATGACGTCCCACCCGCCGTCCGACGCCGCACCCGAGCCCGGTGCCGCTTCCGGGGGATCGCCGTCGAACCCCACCGAGTACCTGCCGCCCTACGGGGAACCGGCGGCGCCCACGCCCTACGGCGAGCAGCCCACGCCCTACGGCGAGCAGCCGACGCCGTACGGCGAGCAGCCGAAGGCCTACGGCGAGCAGCCGAAGGGCTACGGCGAGCAGCCGACGCCGTACGGCGAGCCGTCGGGCTACGGCCAGCAGGCGGCGTCCCCCGACCAGTACGGCGGACCGCCGTCGTACGGCGAACAGTCCGCCTCCCCGTACGGCCAGCAGGCGGGCTACGGCCAGCAGGCGGCGTACGGGCAGCCGTCCGGCTACGGCCAGCAGGCGGCGTACGGTCAGCCGTCCGGCTACGGCGGGCAACCGGCCTACGGGCAGCAGGGGTCGGCCTACGGCCAGGGGTCGGGGTACGGGCAGCAGCCCGGCTACGGCGGCTACCCGGTCGTCGCCTCCGGCCCGGGCCAGAACGGTCTCGGCATCGCCGGCATGGTCTGTGGCATCACCGGTCTGGTGCTGTCCTGGATCCCGTTCTTCGGCGCCCTCATCGCACTGGTCGGCACCGTGCTCTCCGGCGTGGCCATCCCGGTCGCCCGGAACCGGGGTCAGGGGATCGGGATGGCCGTGGCCGGTCTCGTGTGCGGGGTCCTCGGGCTGCTGATCGGCATCCTCATCGTGGTGGCGCTCGTCGCGAATTCCGACCCGTACTACTACTGAGCCACCTACTCCTGAGCCACGATCACCGGGCCGTGCGCGCGTACCGGTTCATCGCCCCGATGACGCCGTACAGCGACGCCCCGACGATCGACTCGCTGATGCCGACGCCCCACAGCACCCGGTCGCCGATCTCCATCTCGACGTAGGCCGCGGCCTCGGCGTCCTTGTCGGCGCGCAGGGTGTGCTCGGAGTAGTCGTGCAGCTTGACCGCGATGCCGCCGAAGCCGAGGTCGACCTCGGACAACGCCTGGCACAACGCGGAGATCGGGCCGTTGCCGACCCCGACCAGGTCGTAGGGCTTGCCGAACGCGGTCACGGTGGCCTCGACCCGCTCGACGCCGTCGCGCGACGACGTCGCGAACCGCTCGAGCCGGAAGTCGCCCGGGGCGAGGTACTCGGCCTCGAAGATCGCGTACATCGTCGCGCTGTCGACCTCGCCGCCCTCGGGCAACAGCACCGAGGTGGCGACCCCGGCCGTCCCCTCGGCGTGGCGCTGGATGACCTGGCTGAACTCGATCTGCAGGCGGCGCGGCAGGTCGAGCGCGTGGTCGGTCTTCATGAGGTACGCGACGCCGCCCTTGCCGGACTGGCTGTTGACGCGGATGACCGCCTCGTACGAGCGCCCGACGTCCTTGGGGTCGATCGGCAGGTACGGGATCTCCCAGGGCATGTCCGAGACCGGCCGGCCGGCCTCCGCCGCGGCGCGCTCGAGGGCGTCGAAGCCCTTCTTGATCGCGTCCTGGTGCGAGCCGGAGAACGACGTGTAGACGAGGTCGCCGACGTAGGGGTGCCGCTCGTGCACGCCGATGCGGTTGCAGTACTCGACCGTCCGGCGGATCTCGTCGATGTCGGAGAAGTCGACCATCGGGTCGATGCCCTGCGTGAACAGGTTGAGCCCGAGGGTCACCAGGTCGACGTTGCCGCCGCGCTCGCCGTTGCCGAACAGGCACCCCTCGACCCGGTCGGCGCCCGCGAGCACCGCCAGTTCGGCGTCCGCGACGGCCGTCCCGCGGTCGTTGTGGGTGTGGACCGAGAGGGCGACGTGGTCGCGCTGCGGCAGGTTCCGGCTCATCCACTCGATCTGGTCGGCGTAGACGTTGGGGGTCGAACGCTCGACCGTGCACGGCAGGTTCAGCACGATCTCGCGGTCGGACGAGGGCTGCCAGACGTCCATCACCGCGCCGCAGATCTCCAACGAGAAGTCCAGCTCGGTGTCCATGAAGATCTCGGGGGAGTACTCGTAGCCGAACTCGGTGGCGTCGCCCAGCAGCAGCTCGGCGTACTTCATGACGTGCCGGGTGCCGTCGACCGCGATGGCGCGGGTCTCGGCCCGGCCGTCACCGGGGAACCCGAAGACGGTCCGCCGGAACACCGGCGCGGCCGCGTTGTACATGTGCACGGTCGCCTGCTTCGCGCCGACCAGCGACTGCACCGTGCGCTCGATGAGTTCCTCGCGGGCCTGGGTCAGCACCGAGATGCGGACGTCGGCGGGGACGCGGTCGGACTCGATGAGCTCACGGACGAAGTCGAAGTCGGTCTGGCTCGCGGCCGGGAACCCGACCTCGATCTCCTTGTAGCCCAGGCGCACGAGCAGGTCGAACATCGTGCGCTTGCGGGCCGCGTTCATCGGGTCGATGAGCGACTGGTTGCCGTCGCGCAGGTCGGTGGCGAGCCAGCGCGGCGCCGTGGTCACGGTGCGGCCGGGCCACTGCCGGTCGGGCAGGTCGACGGTCGGGAAGGGGCGGTAGCGGTGGCAGGGCATGCCGGAGGGCTGCTGCGGGAAGGACGTGGCGTTCACGGTGGTCGGCTCCTGGAGGTGTCAGCGGGTCGGTACGGCGATCGGCACGACCAGCTCCCGCGACGAGGGGCCGACCGGGTCTACCGGGCCTCGTCGCGGCGGCGAAGGAGCAGAGCCACGCGCATGATCCGGCCACTGTAGCCCGGGCGGGGTACCGTCGGCACGCTCCTCCCACCCGTCACCAGCACCCCCTGAGACCACCGGCGAGGGATCACGGCGTGAACACCCGAGCCGCTGCCACCCGGCGGGCCTCCGGCGCGACGCTGCTGACGGTGCTGCTCGTGCTCGTGTCGGCCTGGGTCGCGGCCGCTCCGCCGGCGGCGGCCGCTCCGGTCCCCGACGGCATCACCCCGCGCCAGTTGCAGACGATCTACGGCGTGCGCGGCGCGAGCCCGCCGGCGGGCACCACCGTCGGGATCGTCGTGGCCTACGACGCCCCGGACCTCGAGTCCGACCTCGCCGAGTTCCGCTCCACCTGGGGCCTGCCCGCCTGCACGACGGCCAACGGGTGCCTGCGCAAGGTCGACCAACGCGGCCTCACCGTGCCCCCCGGCAAGAGTCGGACCTCGCCCGTGCCGCCGGTCTACGAGAACGAGACGTGGGAGAAGGAGGCCACGCTCGACGCGGAGGCGGTGTCGGCGCTGTGCCCCGGTTGCTCGATCCTCGTGGTCGAAGCCGACAGCACCAGCCTCACGCAGGCGCTCGGCCCCGCGGTGGTCCGGGCCCAGACCCTCGGCGCGACCGTCATCAGCAACAGCTTCGCGGGCGGCGAGTCCGAGGACATGGTCGACGCCCAACGTGACTACTGGTCGGAGGTCACCGTCCCGGTGTTCGCCGGGTCGGGTGACCACGCGTGGCAGAACCTCGACCGGGACCCGGGCGACCCGTACTACAACCAGGCCTACTTCCCGGCGTCGTCGCCCAGCGTGGTGGCGGTCGGCGGGACGAGCGCGAGCGTGGCGGTCGACGGCACCGTGCTGAGCGAGACGGCGTGGTCGGACGCCGGCAGCGGGTGCTCGTTCGCGTTCCCGCGGCCCGCCGCGCAGGCGGCCTACTTCAGCGACGCGGGGATCGTGCCGTACAGCCGGTGCTCCGTCGCGGGCGGCGGCCCGGCGCGGGCCTCGGCCGACATGTCGGCCATCGCCGACGTCGCGGGCTCGGGCTTCCCGCTCTACCGCGGCGGGTGGTCGGTCGAGGGTGGCACCAGCCTGTCGGTGCAGCTGGTCGCGGCGCTCGCGGCGTACGCCGGCCCGCGACCGAGCGGCTCCTCCATCACCGACGTCGCCTACACCTTGGCCCGCTTCGGCGCGCCCGACGGCCTGGTCGACCTCACCACCGGGAGCAACCGCACCGCGGCCCTCGGCTGCGCCTCGAAGCCGATCTGCACCGCCCGCGCCGGGTGGGACGGCCCCACCGGCCTCGGCACCCCCCGCGGCCCCGGCCTGTTCGCCCCGCTCCTGGCGGCCGACCCGGCCACCGTCCCCGGGGGAGCGCCGCTGCACCTCACGGGCTCGAACCTCGTCCCGGGCGAGACGGTGCAGTTCACCGTCGCGGGGCAGGTGGTCGGCACCGCGACCGTGGACGCGTACGGCACCTACGCCGACGACCTCGTCCTCCCTGTCGACGTCACCGGCACCGTGTCGCTCACCGTCACGGGCACGACGTCCGCCCTCACCGCGACCGTGCCCGTCACCGTCGCGCCGCTGGCGGTCACCCCGGCCACCCAGACCGTCACCGTCGGAGCGACGGCCACCTTGCAGCTGTCCGGCTTCGGCGTCGACGAGCCGGTCACCGCGACCGCCGACTCCGGCGGCGACGGCACCGTCGTGGCGTCGGGCACGGCCTCGGACTTCGGCTCGGGCACGCTGACGTGGACCACCGGCGTGGTCGGCACGAAGCGGGTCGTCGTCACCGGTGCCACGACCGGCCGCAGCGTCACGGTGTACGTGAACGTCGTCAGCGGCGCCGCCCGCCCGGACGCCCCCACCGTCCTCTCGGCCGTCCCGACCACCGCGGGCGGCGCGGTCGTCGGCGTGCGGGTCGCCGCGACCGGGGTGCGGGCCAGGAGCGTCGCCGTCGTCGGCTCCGACGGCACGCTCTCGCCCCGGGCCACGGTCTCCGCCACCGGCGACGCGTTCGTCACCGTCCCCTCGCTCGCCGACGGCACCACCGTCACCTACACCGCCGTGGCCGGGACGGCCGCGGGTGACTCGGACCCGTCGGCGGCGTCACTGCCGATCACCGGCAACGCGAGTCCGGGCGGGGGCGACCTCACCCCGGTCGGCCCGGTCCGCCTGGTCGACTCCCGTCAGGTCGGCGGACCGCTGGGCCGCGGTGCCACCCGGACCGTGCCGGTGGCCGGCCGCGCGGGCGTCCCGGCCAGCGGCGTCTCGGCGGTCGTCGTGTCGTTGACGCTGCTCGCCCCGAGCGCGCGGACGTACCTGACGCTCTGGCCGGCGGGCGAGAACCGGCCGGTGGTGTCGAACGCGAACGCCCTGGCCGGCAGCGGCAACAAGGCCACCCTGGCGAAGGTCAAGCTGGGCGCCGGTGGCGCGCTCTCGATCTACAACTTCGCCGGCACCGCGGGCTTCATCCTCGACGTGGTCGGCTTCTACGCCGCCCCCGGCGACCCGCCGGTGTTCGCGCACAACCAGTCCTACGGCGCGACCACCCCGGTGCGCGTGGCCGACACCCGGGGTAACGCCGACGCCCCGACCCGCTCCGGCGGCAGCATCGTGGTGCCCGTGCGCGACGGCGTCAGCGGGGTGCGGACCGGCGTGCCGGCCGACGCCACCGGTGTCGAACTGCTCGTGCAGTCGGTGAACGCGACGACCTCGGGCTACGTCACCGTCTACCCGACCGGGCTCGCCGGCGGGGTGCCGCGGGTGTCGAACGTGCAGGCCGGCCCGGGTCGGCCCGTCGCGACGGCGGTCGTCGCGACCATCGGCGCGGACGGCACGGTCACGGCCTTCGCGCAGGCCCGCACCGACGTCATCGTCGACGTCGTCGGCTACTACGCGCCGTCGGCGAGC
The DNA here is from genome assembly GCF_054456675.1 of Jatrophihabitans sp. YIM 134969. Taxonomy (NCBI): domain Bacteria; kingdom Bacillati; phylum Actinomycetota; class Actinomycetes; order Jatrophihabitantales; family Jatrophihabitantaceae; genus Jatrophihabitans; species Jatrophihabitans sp. YIM 134969. The sequence goes on along the minus strand of NZ_JBTJEQ010000071.1, from coordinate 9,059 downwards.
GGCCGGTTCACGCCCGTCTCCCCGTACCGCTACTACGACTCCCGGGCCGGCTCGGCCACCCCGTTCGGGCCGCGGGTCACCCGCTCGATCCCGGTGGTCGGGGCACGGGTGCCGGCGTCGTCGGCCGTGCCGGTGGGTGCCACGGCGGTGTCCTTCTCGCTCACCGCCGTCGACAACTCGGCGCCGAGCTACCTCACCGCGTGGCGGACCGGCACCGCTCGCCCGCTCGTCACCTCGTTGCTGCCGCAGCCCGCGCACGGCCTGTTCGACAACCTCGCGCTCTCGGCGCTGAGCGCGGGCGGGGCGTTCTCGATCTACAACAACGGCGGTCAGCTCGACGTGCTGGTCGACGTGCAGGGCTACTACGCGGCTGCGCCGAGCTGACGGTGGCACGCCTGCTCCAACACGGAAACGGTCGCAAGGAGCACGTCAGACCACCGAATCGGTTATTTCGGCGGGCGTGGACGGCGTAGTACCGTCGCGCCATGGCGCAGGCGATCAGCAACATCGTGGGCGGCGAACGGGTCGAGGCGGCGGACGGCCGGCGCACCGACATCGTCGATCCCTCCACCGGCGAGGTCTTCGCGACCGCCCCGCTCTCCGGCGAGGAGGACGTCGACCGTGCGTACGGCGCGGCCGCCACCGCGTTCGAGACCTGGCGCTACACCACCCCCAGCGAGCGGCAGAACGCCCTGCTGAAGTTCGCCTCGCTCATGGAGGACCGGGCCGAGGAGATCATCGCCGCCGAGTGCCAGAACACCGGTAAGCCGGTCGAGCTGACCCGGTCGGAGGAGCTGCCGCCGTCGGTCGACCAGGTGCGCTTCTTCGCCGGTGCCGCCCGGGTGCTCGAGGGCCGCAGCGCCGGCGAGTACATGCGTGGCTACACCTCGTACGTCCGCCGCGAACCGGTCGGTGTGGTCGGCCAGGTGACGCCCTGGAACTACCCGTTGATGATGGCGATCTGGAAGATCGCGCCCGCGCTCGCCGCGGGCAACACCGTCGTCCTCAAGCCGTCCGACACCACGCCGTTGTCGAGCGTCATCCTCGGCGAGATCGGCCTGGAGTGCTTCCCGCCCGGCGTGCTCAACGTCGTCACCGGCGACCGTGACACCGGCAAGGCCCTCGTGGCCCACCCGACCCCGGCCATGGTGTCGATCACGGGTTCGGTGCGCGCGGGCATGCAGGTCGCGGAGACCGCCTCGCACGATCTCAAGCGCGTGCACCTCGAGCTCGGCGGCAAGGCGCCCGTCGTGGTGTTCGACGACGCCGACATCGCCGTGGCCGCCGAGGGAATCGCCGGCGCGGGCTTCTTCAACGCCGGTCAGGACTGCACCGCCGCCACCCGCGTGCTGGTCTCACCGCGCGTCGCGGGGGACCTCGCCGATGCCCTGGCCGAGCAGGCCCGCAACACCGTCGTCGGCCCGCCCAGCAACGCCGACGCCGCGTTCGGGCCGCTCAACAACGCCAACCAGCTCGCCCACGTCGGTGGTCTCATCGACCGGCTGCCCGATCACGCCCGGGTGTTGGCGGGCGGGAAGGCCGTCGGGGGCAGCGGGTTCTTCTACGAGCCGACCGTCGTCGCCGACCTGCAGCAGGACGACGAAGCCAGCCAGAACGAGTTCTTCGGGCCGGTGATCACGATGCAACAGTTCACCGACGAGGACGAAGCCGTGCGCTGGGCGAACGGGGTGCAGTACGGCCTCGCCTCGAGCGTCTGGACGGCCGACCACGGCCGGGCGATGCGGATGACCCGCCGCCTGGACTTCGGCTGCGTGTGGGTCAACTGCCACATCCCGATCGTCGCCGAGATGCCGCACGGCGGGTTCAAGCACTCCGGGTACGGCAAGGACCTCTCGGTCTACGGCCTCGAGGACTACACCCGCATCAAGCACGTCATGCACGCGATCGACTGATTCACGCGGCGTTCCCGATCGTGCCGGTGACGAAGGTCGGTCGGTAGGCGGGCGTGACCGTGCGGCTGTTCCGGTCGGCGCGCACCGTCGCGAACGTCCCCCGGACCCCGCCGGCGGCGGTGAGCAGCACGACCTTCGTGCCCGCCGGGGGTTGGCCGAAGGGCAGCGACACGGCCAGCGTGCCGTCGAGCTGGGCGTCGGTGGTGACCGTGACCGGTTCGGTCGCGTCGGTGTAGACCGTGGCACCGGCCTGCACCGTCAGTCGCTCGAGACGAGCGCCCGGGATGGAGCAACTGCCGCCGCACACGAGGGTTCCGAGCACCCGCTGCGTCGAGAGGAACCCTCCGCTGCGCACGGTGAGGATCGGCACCGAGAGCGGTTGGCTCGTCACCACGCTGCCGCGCACGGTGATCGCCCCCGTGGTGAGGGTGCGGTCGAGGCCGAGCGTGCCGTCGACCCGGCGCAGGTCGCGCAGCGCGTCCGCACCCTCGGGGGTCCGGAGGCCGCCCGCGAACACCCGTGCCTTCTTCCCGATCGCGGTGATCGTGCGCGGGAGCGTGATGGAACCGGTGACAGAACTGTCGAGCTGGACCGTCGAGTCGGAACCGCCGTCCAGGACGCCGTCGCTGGTGAGGTTGTCCAGACGCGCCAGGACCAGGTCACCACGGCAGAAGACCGAGGCGTTGCGCAGGTTCAGGGCGACGCCGACGAAGACCGACCCGGACAGGTACAGCGTGAAACCCGAGACCTGGACGTGGTTCGCGGCGTTGCCGTCGCCGTCGACCACGCGGACACCCGGGCGCAGGTCGGTGAAACCGCTGGCGTCGACGGTGCTGCCGCCGGTGAAGGTGACGCCGCGGGACAGCCGCAACCCGCCGCTGGTGGACAGGTGCACCCCGCGCAACGCGGTGTCCGTGAGGTCGACGATGCCGACCGATCCGCGCACGGCACCGCCGCCGGTCAACGCCGCCCGCGCGGCGACCACGTCGTGGACGTCGAAGTACGAGCCGCCCGGCAGCGAGAGAGTGCCGCCCCGCAGGGTGAGACGTTGGACCTCGGTCGACGTGCGCACCCGCACCGCCACGGGGGAGGCGCCGGCGGCACGGACCACGCAGACGGCGTCCTCGGTCGTCGGCACGCGCGCGGGCGACCACCGGGTCGGGTCGCTCCAGTTCCCGGTGCCACCGGTCCACGAGATCGTGCAGGTGTCGTCGGCGCGCGCGGTCGCCGGGGCGACGAGGGCGGCGACGACGACGGCGAGGGTCGACGCCACGACGGCGGCGGTACGGACGGGACGGCGCATGGCGGGTCCTCTCGGTGGAGGAGGCTGATGTTCCGGTGGTCGCGCAGGCGGTACAAGGTCGTCGGCCGGACGGGTCCCCATCGGGCATACGCTCTGGCCCATGAGCGACGTCGTGCAGAAGCGGGTGCTCGTCACCCCGGTCCCGGGTCCGAAGTCGGCGGAGTTGCACGCCCGGCGCCAGTCGGCCGTCGCGTCCGGGGTCGGCAGTGCGATGCCGGTCTACGCGGCCCAGGCCGCCGGCGGGATCGTCGTGGACGTCGACGGGAACCAGTTCATCGACCTCGGCTCGGGCATCGCCGTGACCTCGGTGGGCAACTCCGCGCCCGCGGTCGTCGCGGCCGTCACCGACCAGGTGCAGGACTTCACCCACACCTGCTTCACGATCACGCCCTACGAGGGGTACGTCGAGGTGTGCGAGGCGCTCAACCGGCTGACGCCCGGCACGTTCGCCAAGAAGTCCGCGCTGTTCAACTCCGGCGCCGAGGCGGTCGAGAACGCGATCAAGATCGCGCGGCGCGCGACCGGTCGGGACGCCGTGGTCGCCTTCGACCACGCCTACCACGGCCGCACCAACCTCACGATGGCGTTGACCGCGAAGAACATGCCGTACAAGGACGGCTTCGGCCCGTTCGCCGGCGAGGTCTACCGGGTGCCGATGGCCTACCCGTACCGCTGGCCGGGATCGGCTGACCCTGCAACAGTCGCGGAGGAGGCGTTCGCCGCCGTCACGTCACAGATCCACGCCCAGGTCGGCGAGGACCGCGTCGCGGCCGTCATCGTCGAGCCGATCCAGGGCGAGGGTGGCTTCGTCGTTCCCGCACCGGGCTTCCTCGCGAAGATCGCTGCATGGTGCAATGAACACGGCATCGTGTTCATCGCGGACGAGATCCAGACCGGCTTCTGCCGCACCGGCGCCTGGTTCGCCTCGGAGTACGAAGGGCTCGAACCCGACCTCGTCACGACGGCCAAGGGCATCGCCGGCGGTCTGCCGCTCGCGGGAGTCACCGGCCGGGCCGAGCTCATGGACAGCGTGCACGTGGGCGGCCTCGGCGGGACCTACGGCGGCAACCCGGTGGCCTGCGCCGCGGCGCTGGGTGCGATCGCGACGATGAGGACCGAGGACCTCCCGGCGGCCGCCCGCCGCATCGAGGAGCTCATGATCGGCAAGCTCACGGCGATGCGGGAGCAGTTCCCGGCCATCGGCGACATCCGTGGCCGCGGCGCCATGATCGCGGTCGAACTCGTCTCCGACCCGGTGACCAAGACCCCCGACGCCCAGCTCACGGCGACGATCGCCGCCGCCTGCGCCCGCGAGGGCGTCATCGTCCTGACGGCCGGGACCTACGGCAACGTGCTGCGGTTCCTGCCCCCGCTCGTCATCGGCGAGGACCTGCTGCTCGAGGGCCTCGACCTGGTCGAGAAGGCGTTCCGCGCCGCCACCTCGCACCACCCCTCGGCACCGGCGCCGCTGTCCGAGGCCGCTGCGGAGGACGCACCCGTTCCCGACTGATCGGCACCCCGCTCGGTCACCGCCGCGTCGTCGGTCCAGGCGCTCGGAGTCTGCACCCGTATGACGGTGCAGACTCCGAGTGCGGCCGGGCGCCTTCGCTGGGAACGACATCGGCATGGCTGATCCGGTCGTCGTCGACCCACCCGTCGTCCCCGCCCCGTTCCACACCCCGGAGCGGGAGGCCCTGCAGCGGCGGGCGCGGGAGTTCGCGCGTGACGTCGTCAAGCCACTCGCCGACGAACTCGACCCCCAGAAGGGCGAGATGCCCCGTTCCCTGGTCGAGGCCATGGGCCGCGAGGGCTGGTTCGGCATCACCGTGCCCACCGAGTACGGCGGGATGGGGCTCGGGGTCGTCGAGTACTGCCTGGTCGCCGAGGAACTGGCCCGGGCCTGGATGTCGGTGGCGAGCATCATCGCGCGGGCCCAGGGCCTCGGCACCGACTTCGCCGACGACGCCAAGCGCCGTGACCTGTTGCGCCGCAGCGCCGCCGGCCGCTGGATCGGCGCTGCGGGGTTCTCCGAGCCCGACGCCGGGTCCGACCTCGCCGCCGTCAGCACCCGGGCGGTGCTCGACGGCGACCACTACGTCGTCACCGGCCGCAAACGCTGGATCGGCAACGCCAAGGCCGCGGACTTCATCCAGTTGCTGTGCCGGGTGGACGACCCGGCGCCCGGCGAGAAGCGGTCGGCGGGGCTCGCCACGCTCATCGTCGAGAAGGAGCCCGGGGAGTTCCCACCCGGGCTGACCGGCCACACCATCGACAAGATCGGCTACCACGGCTTCCTCACGTGGGAGCTCGAGTTCGACGGCGTGCGGGTGCCGGCCGCGAACCGGGTCGGTGGCGACGGCGACACCGCTGCGTTCAAGCAGACGCAGACCTGGCTCAACATCGCGCGCGTCCACACCGCGGCACGGGCCGTCGGGCTCGCGCGTGCCGCGGTCGAGGACACCACGGTCTACCTGCAGGAGCGCGAGCAGTTCGGTCACCCGATCGGTGACTTCCAGGCGCTGCGCTTCACCCTCGCCACCATGGCCGCGCGGGTCGAGCAGGCCCGGGCGTTCGTGCTGCAGGTCGCGCATCGGCTCGACCTGGGCGAGAGCGGGCAGACGGAGTCGGCGATGGTCAAGCTCCTCGCCACCGAGATGGCGGTCGAGGTCACCGGCGACGCCATGCAGTTGCACGGCGGCAACGGCTACACCACCGAGCGGCAGGTCGAGCGTTACTGGCGCGACGCCCGGTTGACGACGATCTTCGAGGGCACCAGCCAGATCCAGCAGAAGATCGTCGCCGACCGGTTGCTGCCGAAGAGCCCGCTGGGCTGATCGGGCGCTCCAGGGTGCTGGTCGGTGTCGGATCCGGGGTCTAGCGTCCGCAGCGGACGACGGGAGACCACCGGGTGACCACGAGTGCGACGCGGCACGATCCGACCGAGCGGGTCGGCGAACTCCTGCACGCGCTGTCCGATCCCCTCACCCGCGACGACCCGTACCCCACCTACGCCGCGCTGCGCGCGCTCGGTCCGGCGCTGACGGCACCGGACGGCGCGGCCGTCGTCACCGGCTACCGCGGGGTCGGTGCGGTCGCCCGGGAGCCGCGGCTGCGCAAGAACCCCGCCCGCGTGCTGGAGGCCGCGGGCTTCAGCGACTGGGAGCAGCGGCCGTCGCTGGCGATGATGTTCGGCAGCATCCTGTTCCTCAACCCGCCGGACCACACCCGGCTGCGGGGGCTGGTGTCGGCGGTGTTCACGCCCCGCCGCGTCGCGGCGCTCGCCCCGGCCGTCGATGCGATCGTGGCGGGCTTCCTCGACGCCCTGGACACCGGGGAAACGGTCGACTTCGTCGACGCGTTCGCGTTCCCGTTGCCCGTCACCGTGATCGGCGAACTGCTGGGGATCCCCGCCGCCGACCGGCCGAGGTTCCAGCAGCTCGTCCACGACTGGGCCGGGGTGCTGGAACTGCTGTCACCGCTGGCCGTGGACACCGCCGACGTCGCCGCGACCGCCATCGCCGACTACCTCGACGAGCTCGCCTCCGACCGCCAGGCGGCTCCGCGCGACGACCTGGTGTCCGCGCTCGTCGAGGCGGAGGGCGACGGCCTGACCCGCGCCGAGCTCGTCTCGTTGGTGGCGCTGTTGCTCGCCGCGGGCTTCGAGACCACGACCGGGCTGCTGGGCAACGGCCTGCTGGCGATCCTCGAGGCGCCCGACCAGCTGGCCTGGCTGCAGGCCCACCCCGAGGCCTCGGCCACGGCCACCGAGGAACTGCTCCGGTTCGACTCGCCCACCCAGGTGCAGTTCGGCCGCGCCGCCACCGAGGACGTCGAGATCGGCCCGGTGCGGCTGCACGCGGGCCAGCGGGTGGTCTCGCTGCTCGGCTCGGCCAACCGCGACCCCGAGGTGTTCGACCAGCCCGACCGGTTGCGGCTGGGCCGTGCCGGGCCGTCGTCGGTGTCGTTCGGTGGCGGCATCCACCACTGCGTCGGCGCGCCGCTCGCGCGGCTGGAGACCGCGGCCGCGCTGCGGGGGCTGGTCACCCGGTTCGGCCGGGTCGAGCTCGCCGGCCCGCCGGTACGGCGCACCACCCTCGCGCTGCGCGGTCTGGCGCAGCTGCCCATCAGCGTGGGGTAGGACGACCGACGTGCACATCGTCATCGCCGGAGGACACGGCCAGATCGCCCGCCACCTCGAACGCCTGCTCGCCGACCGCGGCGACACGGCCGTCGGGATCATCCGCTCCCCGGGTCAGGAGCCGGACCTCGTGCGGGCGGGGGCCTCGGCCGTCGTCCTGGACCTCGAGTCCAGCTCGGCCGACGAGCTCGCGCCCCACCTCGCCGGCGCCGACGCCGTGGTCTTCGCGGCGGGGGCGGGACCGAACAGCGGCATCGCCCGCAAGGACACGGTCGACCGCGCGGCCGCGGTCCTGCTCGCCGACGCCGCGGTCGCCGCGGGTGTGCGCCGCTACGTGCTGATCTCCTCGATGGGGGCGGGCTCGCCGCCGCCGCCCGGCACCGACGAGGTCTTCGCCGCCTACCTCGAGGCCAAGACCGCCGCCGAGGACGACGTCCGGGTGCGGTCGGCACTGCAGACGACCATCCTGCGGCCGGGCGGGCTCACCGACGACCCACCGACCGGCACCGTGACGCTCGCCCCCACCGTCGCACGCGGGCAGGTGACCCGCGCCGACGTCGCGGCCGTGGTGCTCGCGCTGCTCGACACCCCCGCCACGGCGGGGCTCACGCTGGAACTCACCGGCGGCGACGTCGCCATCGGCGACGCGGTGTGGGGTCTGACCGTCGCCCCCTGACTCCCGCCGTCACGCCGGGTTCCCGGACACGACGAACGGCCCCGGGCGGGTGCCCGGGGCCGTTCGTGTGGTGCCGGTGGATCAGGCGGCGCGGTGCCCGCCCACCTGCGGGCGACGGCGGCCGAAGGCCACCAGACCCGCACCGGCGGCGAGCAGCACGACCGAGCTCACGAGCATCGGCGCCACGTTGCTCGGGCCGGTGTTCGCGAGACCCGCGACCGTGATCGACAGCGGGCCGGAGGCCGACTGCAGGTAGTACAGGTTGCCGTCGTACCGGGCCGTGACCACGCGGACGCCCTGGTCCGAACCCGCGGTGAAGATGACCGAGGCGACGCCGGTTGCCGGGTCGACGTCGATCGGGTCGGCGAGCTGCTTGCCGTTGACGAAGAAGGTCACGGTGCACGGCTCGGTGCCGCACGCGGTGCCCGGGGTGAGCGTCGTGCCGAGCGCGGCGGGCTTGGTCGGGACCGCGGCGGCCTTGGCGGCGTTCGGGGCGCCGAACGCCGCGGCGGCCTTCGCCAACGCCGGGCTGTCCGCCTGCTCGTCGTCACCGACGATGGTGAGGTCGGGCCCGTCGACGGTCGCGTTGATGGTCGTCTCCTGGCCCGGCGCGAGGGTCGTCACGTCCGACGCGAGCGTCGTCGTGGTCGGCGCGCTCGTGTAGGCCAGGCTGACGCGGCCGTTGTCGAGGCCGCTGGTGAGGCTGGTCTCGACCAGCGAGACACCCTTCGCGGCGAAACCGCCGCCACCGCCGCCGCCACCGGCGTTGTAGATGGTCTCGACGGCCTTGGCCCCGGCCTTGCCCGCGACGCCCAGACCGGCGTAGCTGCCACCGCTCTTCGCGGTGCTGGTGAGGTCGGTCGCCGGCGGGGGAGTGGTGTCGCAGTTGCCGGAGCCGCCGCCGAAGTAGCCGCCGCCACCACCGGCCGCACCGCACGGGGTCGCGCTGGAGCCGCCGCGGCCCAGGGCGTTCGGAGCCGTCGCCGGCCCGGCGCCGGGGTTGCCGACGTCGTCGCCGCCGCCGGCCGC
>NZ_JBTJEQ010000070.1:0-17601 GCF_054456675.1 Jatrophihabitans sp. YIM 134969 | reverse complement strand
GACCGTGCCGGAGGCGTCGGCCGGGGCCGCGGCGGGATCCGCCGAGGCGGCCGCGCCGGCGGCCGGAGCCGCACTGCTCGGGAACGCGAAGCAGCCCGTGCCACTGATGCGGACCAGCTGGCCGGCTTCCGGGGACGAGGGGCTCGCCGTGAGGGAGCCGAGCGGCGGGACGGGGATGTCGGCGACCGCGGCAGGCGCGAGGGCCAGTGAGAGCGCGGCGCCGGCCATCACGGTGGTGGCTGACAGGAACGCGACAGACCTGGAACGACGCGTCATGGGGTGGTGGCCTCCTCGGGCGGGGACGTGTGGTCACTGTGATGCATGAGAGGGTTTCTCCTTCGCAGCAAGTGTTCTAACAAATGAGGAGCTGCCACTTCCATCCCGACTGCGGCGGCAACGGGTCACACGTCGGGTTCGCCCGTTCCGACCGGCGGTGACACCGGCGCCGCGGTGAGCCGGCGGACCCCGGCGAGCCACCGTTCGGGGTCCGAGGCCTTCTGCGCCCAGTACCGGGCCACCTCGGGGTGCGGGAGCAGCAGGAAGCGACCGGCGGCGACGCCGGTGGCGACGGTCTCGGCCACCAGGTCCGGCGTGATGATCTCCCCCGACGCCGCCACGGCCGCGGCCGCCGGGTCGCCCGCGGCGAGCGGGTCCATGAGCAACGGCGTCGAGACGCCGAGCGGGCACAGCACCGACACGTCGACGCCGACGCTGCCGTAGTGCAGGGACAGGTACTCGGAGAAGGCGACGGCGGCGTGCTTGGTCACCGAGTACGGCGCGTCGCCCGGCGCGAGCAGCAGGCCGGCCGCCGACGCCGTGACGACGAACCGGCCCCCGCCGGCCGCGACCATCCCGGGCAGGACCGCCTGGGCGAGGTGGACGTGCGCCATGACGTTGACCTGCCACGAGGCGTCCCACCTCGCGAGCACGGCGTCGTCGTCGTCGCCGAGGACGCCGACACCGGTGGTGATCCCCGCGTTGGACAGCACGGTGTCGATCCGGCCGACCTGGTCCTCGACCGTCGTGACCAACCCGTGCACCGCGCTCCGGTCCGCGACGTCGAGGTGGTGGGCGTGGCCGACCTCGCCGAGGTTGTCGGCGACGCGCCGGGCGGCGACCTCGTCGAGGTCCGCCACGACGACCGCGCGGGCGCCGTCGGCCGCGGCCCGGGCGGCCATCGCGGCGCCGATGCCGCTGCCGCCGCCGGTGACGAGGACGACCTCGCCGGGCCAGGTGGGACTCATGCCGCGCCTCCGATGCCGGACAGGGTGGTGAGCAGGGACCCGGCGTCCCGGACGTCCGGGCTCGGGACCAGGGCCACGACGGGCGTGCCCACCCCGGCGTCGGCGTAGCGCTGCAGGTGCTCGCGGCACGCGGCGGGCGAGCCGTGCACGATCAACTCGTCGACCACGTCGTCGTCGATCGCGGCCAGGGCGCCACGGCGGTCGCCCGCGTGCCAGCGCTCGGCCATGGCGGCGAGGCGCGGCCCGCGGCCGAGCCACTCGTGGAACGCGGCGTACGCCGGGACCGTGAGGTAGGCGGCGATCATGCGGCGTCCGACGTTCCGCGCGTGGTCGGCGTCCTCGGTGGGGCAGACGAAGACCCGCGCGGTCACCGCCGGGGTCGTGGTGTCGTCGGAATGTTCGGCGTGACCCGCCGCGACCTCGGCGACGCAGCGCTCGACGTCGGTGGCGGCGAGCCAGTTGAGCAGCACGCCGTCGGCCTCCCGGCCGGCGAGGCGGAGCATCCCGGGGCGCAACGCGGCCAGCGCGATGCGCGGCGGAGCGGCGGGCGGGCGTTCGAGCCGGAAGCCGGTGACGCCCAGCGCCTCGGAGTCGACCTTCTCCCCCGCGAGCGCCGCGCGCACGAAACGCAGGACCTCGCGGGTGCGGGCGAACGGCTGCTCGAACGCGATGCCGTTCCACTGCTGGACAACCGCGGGGCTGGAGGCCCCGACACCCAGCGTGAAGCGGCCCGGCGCCACCTCGGCCATCGCCGCGGCCGTCATGGCCAGCAACCCCGGCCCCCGGGTGAACACCGGCAGCACGGCGGTCCCGAGCCGGACGTCGGCGTCCCACGCGGCCGCGAGCGTCAGCGGGGTCGTGCCGTCGAGCCCCGCGACCTCCGAGGACCACAGCTCGTCGAACCCCGCCGACCGGATGTGCGGCAGCAGCTCACGCATCGCGTGCAGGGGCACGCCGTCGAGCGGGATCGTCAGGCCGAGGCTCAGGCTCACGAGAGCTCCTCCAGTGCACTGTGCAACAGTGGCGGGACACGTTCGCCCATGTGCGCGAAGCCTTCACCGACGGTCTTGCCCTGCAGGAACCGGGCGTGGATGCCCTCGGAGATCACGGCGAGTTTGAAGTAGCCGAACGCGACGTACCAGGGGTCGACGACCCGGCCGGACCGCTCGCCGTAGAGAGCGGCCAGCTCGTCGCCGGTGAGGAAGCCGTCCTCGGACCGCATCACCGGCATGAGTTCGTTGGGGCCCGCAGCCATCCGGTGGTAGACGACCAGCAGCCCGACGTCCATGAGCGGGTCGCCCAGCGAGGCCATCTCCCAGTCCAGGACGGCCGTGACCCGCTCGGCGTCGGGCGTCATCAACACGTTGGTCAGGCGGTAGTCGCCGTGGACGATCGTGCCGTCACCACCGGTCGGCAGCCGCTCGGCCAGCCGCGCCACGACGTCGTCGACCACCGGCAGCTCACGGGTCACGGAGGCGTCCCACTGCTGCTTCCACCGCTTGAGCTGCCGGGCGGCGAACCCCTCGGGCCGGCCGAAGTCGGCCAGACCGACCGCCGCCGGGTCGACCGCGTGCAACCGCACCAGCATGTCGACCAGTCGCTCGCCGCACCGGTGGGCGCCCGCCCGGTCGAGGGCCTCGGTGCGCGCCGGGATGTCGAACAGCACACCCTCGGCGAACTCCATGACGTAGAACGGCGCCCCGACCACCTCGACATCGGTGCACAGAGCAACAGTTCCGGGGACGGCGACGTCGGTCGGTGCCAACGCCGTGATGACGCGGTACTCGCGCGCCATGTCGTGGGCGGTGGGCAGGACGTGGGCGAGCGGCGGCCGGCGCACCGCCCACACGTGCTCGCCGTCGGTGACGCGGTAGGTCAGGTTCGACTTGCCGCCGGCGATGACCGCGCCGGACAGCTCCCCCGCCCGCAGGCCGGGTCGCTCGGTGTCGAGCCAGGCCGCGACCGCATCCAGGTCCAGCCCGGGCAACGACGCCATGTCCGGACCGTATCCCAGCGCCGGGCCGCGCCCTCAGACCGAGGCGGCGGTGGCGCGGCGGACGGCGTCGGTGAGGGGTGGGCGCAAGGCGTCGTCGACGAGCCCGCCGTCTCCGGTCGTGAGGTAGAAGACGTCGACGACGGCCCGCCCGAGCGAGGAGACCCGCGCCGAGCGGATGTCGAGACCGTTCGACTCCAGCGCGCGGGTGACGCGGAACAGCAGGCCAATCGCGTCGTCGGTACGGACCTCGAGCACGGTGGCGTCGCTCGCGGCGTCGTCCAGCCAGGTGATGACCGGCGCCCGGTGACGCGGCGACGGCGACGGGTCGTCACCCGCGGCGTACGTCCGCTCCTTGGTGCGCAGCCGGTCGTCCAGGGAGAGGCTGCCGGCGAGGGCGCGGTCGAGGTCGCCGCGCACGACCGTGACGTCGGGCACCGACCCGAACCGGGAGACGACGTCGAACGAGTTCACGGCGGTCCGGCCGACCGTGCGGATCGTCGCCGCGTGGACGTCGAGGGAGTGCAGGCCGAGGACCCCCGCGGTCAGGGACAGGACGCCCGGACGGTCGGGCGAGACGACGTCGACGGTGGCGCCGTCGCCGGCCGGGTCGCCCGACATCGTCAGCGTGACCGCGCCCTCCTCCGCCAGGGCTGCGAGCTCGGCGAGGTGCTCGGGGAGTTCGACCGGAACCGGCACCGGTGCACCCTGCAACATCCGCGCGGTGCGCCGCACGAGGTCCGCGATGAGTCCGGCCTTCCACGGACTCCACGCCGCGGGGCCCGTGGCGGCGGCGTCGGCGATCGCGAGTGAGTGCAGCAGTTCGAGGGTGCTGCGGCTGCCGACCGCCTCGGCCGTCGTGGTCACGGTGACGGGGTCGTCGAGATCGCGGCGGGTGGCGGTGTCGGGCAGCAACAGGTGGTGCCGGGCGAGGTCGGAGAGCACCGCGACGTCCTCGGGCTCGAACCCCATCCGCTCGGCGATCGGGACGACCATCTCGGCGCCGACCACCGAGTGGTCGTGACCGGGGCGGCCCTTGCCGATGTCGTGGAGCAGCGCGCCGACCAGCAGCAGGTCGGGTCGGTCGACGGCCCGGTCGAGGTCCGCCGCCTCGGCTGCGGTCTCCAGCAGGTGACGGTCGACGGTGAACCGGTGCACGGGGTTGTGCTGCGCCCGGTAGCGCACCTCGGACCACTCGGGCAGCAGCGGTTCCCAGAGGCCCGCGGCGTCCAGCGACTCCACGACCGACACGGCCGAGCGCCCCTGGCCGAGCAACCGCACGAACTCCGCGCGGGCGGGCGCGGGCCAGGGTCGCGGCATGGGCGCGGTCTCGGTCGCGAGGCGCTCGAGCGTGAACGGCGAGAGCGGCAGGTCGTTCTCGGCCGCGGCCCGCGCGGCGCGCAGCACGAGCACCGGGTCCGCCCAGGGGTCGGCGTCACGGGCGAGCACGACCTCACCACCCTGGGCGACGACGTCACGGGCGAGCGGGGTGCGCTCGGTCGGTGACGGCGACGGCGAACCCCGCCCGAGCAGCCGGCGCAGTCCCCCGGCGAGCCCGGACGACGACGCCGCGGTACGGCGGGTGGTGCGCCGCACGGCGTCGTCGATGATCTGGGCGACCCCACGGGCGGTCTCGTTGACCGTGCGCAGCAGGACGTCGGCGTCGGCCGCGCCGACCTCACGGGCGACCGGAGCCTGTTCCTGCAACCGCAGGACGCCGCCCGCCTGGCCGGTGACGGTCTGCAGCGCGGTACGGATGTCGAGCAGGCGCTGCTCGTCCTCGCGCACCCCGGCCGGCAGGTCGACCAGCTGGGCGAGCGCGAGCGCCCGCAGCAGCCCGATGTCGCGCAGGGCGCCGCGGGACTCCTTGAGGTCGGGTTCGAGCAGGAAGGCGGCGTCGCCGGCGATCCGCCAGCGGACGGCCGCCTCGGCGATCAGGTCGTCGACGCGCTCGGGGGCGGTCGCCTGCCAGCGGTCCAGGACGCTCGACCGCACCCGCGCCGACAGGCCGGCGTCGCCCGCGACGTGGCGCAGGTCGAGCAACCCCAGCTGCGCACGGAGGTCCTCACGGATGACGGCGTCGACCTCGGCGGGGGTGCGCACGGCGTGGTCGAGCCCGATCCGGCTGTCCCAGACCGGGTACCAGATCTGGTCGGCGACCTCACCGATAGGGGGGAACCCCTTGGGCAGCTGGGACTTGTCGTAGAGCAGGACGAGGTCGAGGTCGGAGAACGGGGCGAGCTGACGGCGGGCGTAACTGCCCAGGCCGACGATCGAGATCCCGGCGAGGTCGTCCGGGCCGTACCCCGACCCGGCCACCGCCGACCTGAACAGGTCGACCACCCAGGTGTCGGCGGCGTCGACGAGGGCGGCCCGCCGCTCGGCCGGAGCGAGCGACGGGTCGGCGACGATGTCGGCCCGCACCCTGCGGATGGTGCCAGCCGAGGCCGGACGACGCGCGCCGGGCGTGGCGTGGGTGGTCACGGGGCCCCGCCACCGTGACGTGCCGGTGCCCCCGGCCGGTCCCCCGGGTGGGGGCCGGACCGGGGGCACCGGGACGGTCGTCGGGCGATGGCGGACCTGCAGACCTAGAGAGCGTCGGCGTCGCGCTCGCCGGTGCGCACGCGCACCAGCGACTCGATCGGCGTGATCCAGACCTTGCCGTCACCGATCTTGCCGGTGCGGGCGGCCTCGGAGACGGCGTCGAGGACGGCCGCGGCCGTGTCGTCGCCGCAGAGGACCTCCACGCGCACCTTCGGCACCAGGTCGACGGTGTACTCCGCGCCCCGGTAGACCTCGGTGTGGCCCTTCTGCCGGCCGAAGCCCTGGACCTCGCTGACGGTCAGGCCGGCTACGCCGATGACCTCGAGCGCCGCCTTCACGTCGTCGAGCTTGAAGGGCTTGATGATCGCGGTGACCAGCTTCATGAGTCAGTCCCTCTCTGCCGCAGCGTGGCTCGCGGCGGCGCCGGTCAGCGTGCCAGTACCGAAGGTGGTCGTGAAGGCGTACGCGCTCTCGGCGTGCTCCGTCTCGTCGACACCCGTGATCTCGGCTTCCTCGCTGACGCGGAACGCACCCATCCTCTTGAGGATCGTGCCGAGGATGAAGGCGATGACGAACGACCAGACGAGCACGACGGCCGCGGCCAGCGCCTGCCGACCGAGCAGCGAGAAGTCGCCGCCGTAGAACAGGCCGCGCATGTACTCGCCCTTGCCGATCTGCTGCGACCCGTGGTCGAAGCCGAAGAAGCCGATCAGCAGCGTGCCGATGAGACCACCGGTGAGGTGGACACCCACGACGTCGAGGGAGTCGTCGTAGCCGAAGCGGTACTTCAGGCCGACCGCCAGCGCACAGACGATGCCGGCGATCAGACCGATGGCCGCGCCACCGAGCGGCGACACGAACCCACACGCCGGGGTGATCGCGACCAGGCCCGCGACGGCTCCGGAGGCGGCGCCGATCGTCGTCGGCTTGCCGTCGCGGAACTGCTCCACGATCAACCACCCGAGGATGGCGGTGGCGGTGGCGACGGTCGTGGTGGTGAACGCCAGACCGGCGACGCCGTCCGCCGCGAGCTCGGATCCGGCGTTGAAGCCGTACCACCCGAACCACAGCAGGGCCGCACCGAGCAGGGTGAACGGCACGTTGTGCGGCTTCATCGGATCGCGGCGCCAGCCGACCCGCTTGCCCAGCACCAGGCACAGCGCGAGTGCAGCCGCGCCGGCGTTGATGTGGACCGCGGTGCCACCCGCGAAGTCCTCGGCACCGAGCTTGTTGAGGATCCAGCCGGTGCCGAAGACCCAGTTGGCCACGGGGAAGTAGACGAGCACGGACCAGAACACGACGAACAGCGCCCAGCCCCAGAACTTGGTGCGGTCGGCGATGGCGCCGGTGATCAGCGCCGGGGTGATGACGGCGAACATCAACTGGAACATGGCGAACACCAGCGTCGGGATGCCGGCGGAGCTGTTGACGTTGAGCACGGCGTCGGGGTTCCCGAGCCCTGCGAAGTCGCTCGTCCAGCCGATGATCCCGCCCCAGCGCGATTCCCCGAACACCATCGAGAACCCGAACAGGGTCCACAGGACGGTGACGATCGCGAGGCAGATGAAGTTCATCATCAGCATGTTGAGGACGCTCTTGCTACGGACCATGCCGCCGTAGAAGAACGCCAGGCCGGGCGTCATCAGCATCACCAACGCGGCTGACACGAGCAGCCACGCGGTGTTGCCTGAGTCGATCTCTGGCACGAAAGCTTCCCCCCAGGGCGCTCAGGACCCGCCGGGCCGTCCGCGGCCCGTGCGGCGGCGAGCGCGGTTGCTCGCCGGGGCACACACTGTCGAGGACAGGTTTCCGTGGCCGCCCGGTCAGGTTTCGGTCTTGTGAACGCGGTGAGATCGGTGTCGGGCGCGTCACGACCCGGGGCGTGTCTAGGGTCGTCGCCATGGCTGGTCTCACCCACGACGAGGCGGTGGCCCGGGCGGCCGGCGTCACCGTGCACGCGTGTCTGCTGCAGTTCGACCTGCCCGCGGACGGTGAGACCTTCGGAGCGGTCAGCACCCTGCGCTTCACAGCCCACGCCCCCGAGACGTTCCTCGACGTCGACCCGGCCGAGCTCGAGTCCGTGACCCTGGACGGCGCCGAACTCGACACCGCCGCGCTCGCGGACCGCCGCTTCCCGCTGACCGGTCTCGGCGGCGAGCACGAGGTCGTGGTCCGCGCCCGCATGCGGTACTCCCACGACGGCGAGGGGCTGCACCACTTCGTCGACCCGGCCGACGGCGCCGTGTACCTCTGCGCGACCTCGGCGGTGGACAACGCCAAGCGCTGGTTCGCCTGCTTCGACCAGCCGGACCTCAAGACCCCCTACACCGTCGAGGTCATCTGCCACGACGACAGCTGGGCCGTGTTCGGCAACGGCGCGGCCGAACGCGTCGACGGCCGGTGGCGCCTCGCCCCGACTCCCCCGCTCTCGACCTACCACGTGACCCTCGTGGCCGGCCCGTGGCACAGCGTGCGCGGTGAGCACGACGGCATCCCGCTCGGCGTGCACGCCCGGCGCTCGCTCGGCGCCGAGCTCGACCGTGACGCCGCCGGACTGTTGCAGTTGACAGCGGATTCGTTCGACGCGTTCCACGGCCTGTTCGGGATCCGCTACCCGTTCGGCGAGTACCACCAGGTGTTCGTCCCGGAATTCAACTGGGGAGCGATGGAGAACCCGGGCTGCGTCACCTTCCGCGACCAGCTGATGTTCCGCACCCGCCCCACCGACGAGCAGCTGATCTCCCGCAGCACCACCGTGGTCCACGAGATGGCGCACATGTGGTTCGGCGACCTCGTGACCATGCGCTGGTGGGACGACCTGTGGCTCAACGAGTCGTTCGCCGAGCACCTGTCCCTGCGGGTGACCTCGGCGATCACCGACCTGCCGGTCCTGGAGGACTTCGCGGCGTCACGCAAGGCGTGGGGGTACGCCGCCGACCGCCGCCGCTCCACCCACCCGGTGGCGGGCAACGGCGCGGTCGACGCCGCCTCGGCCCTGGAGGACTTCGACGGCATCTCCTACGCGAAGGGCGCGAGCGTGCTCGCGCAGCTCGCGACCTACCTCGGCGACGACGTGTTCCTCGCCGGGCTCCGCCGCCACATCGCGGCGCACGCGTACGGCAACGCCACCTTCGCCGACCTGCTCGGCGCCTGGGCCGCCGAACTCTCACCCGGCGACGCGACGGCCGCGCGCGGGTTGACCGAGTGGGCCGACGCCTGGTTGCGGCGCGC
Source organism: Jatrophihabitans sp. YIM 134969 (assembly GCF_054456675.1). NCBI lineage: Bacteria > Bacillati > Actinomycetota > Actinomycetes > Jatrophihabitantales > Jatrophihabitantaceae > Jatrophihabitans > Jatrophihabitans sp. YIM 134969. Next base: position 8,589 of record NZ_JBTJEQ010000070.1, on the reverse strand, counting down.
CGGCGTCGACATCGTGGCGGTCGACACCGACCCCGGGTCGCCCGCGGTGGTGGTGCAGCGGCCGTTGCACGGTCCGGCCGGTGACCGCCCGCACGCGGTGTCGGTCGCCGTGGTTCCGGACGGCCCCGCGGTCGACGTGCTCCTGCGCGACGCCCCGGTGCCGGTCGACCTCACCGTGCCGCCGGGTGCGGTCCTGCTCCCGAACGCACGCGACGAGACGTGGGCGACGGTCCGGCTCGCTCCCTCGGCGTGGGAGCTGCTGCCGGCCGTCCTGCCCGCGACCACGGACGGCCGGGCCCGGGTCGCGCTCTGGAACGCCCTGCGCACCGGGGTCGAGGACGGCCTGGTGCCGCCCTCGCTCGCCGTCGACACCGTCGTCGCGGGCGTGGCGACCGAGGTCGACGTCGTGGTCGACCCGGTCCTGCGGTGGATCGCGGGCGCGGTCCCGGTGTTCGTCGCCCCGGGTGCCGCGCGCGACCGGCTGGACGCGGCGGTGACCGCCGCTGTGCGGACGCTGCTCGACACCGCGGCGCCCGGCAGCTCCCTGCAGCTCACCGCGGCACGTGCGTGGGCCGCCCGCGCCGACGACCTGGCCGCGCTCCGGACCTGGACCAGCGGCGCGACCGTGGGCGCGGGTCTCGAGGTCGACGTCGAGCTGCAGTGGACCGTGCTGGAGCGGCGGGCCGCCCTCGGCGACCTCGACGACGCCACCCTCGACGACGCCCTGGCCCGCGACCGCACGGCGTCGGGGCAGGTCCACGCGACCCGGTGCCGCGCGCTGCGCCCGGACGCCGCGGCCAAGGAGGCGGCGTGGGCGCTCGTCGCGCGGCCGTCGGGCGTCTCCCAGTACGAGATCGCCGCCGCGGCCGAGGGCCTGTGGGTCGCGGGGCAGGAGGACCTCGCCCGCGACTACGCCTCCCGCTGGTTCGACGAGATCGCGGACACCGCCGCGTTCCGGTCCGGGTGGTCGCTCGCCCGTGTCGCCGACCGGGCCTTCCCCACGCTCGCGGTCGACGCCGACACCGTCGCACGGGCCGAGGCGCTCAGCGCGCGCGACGACGTCCCGCCGATGCTGCGCCGGGTGGCGTCGGACGCCGGCGACGACCTGCGGCGGGCGCTCGCGGTCCGGGAGTCCGTCCCCGCCGCCTGAGCACGTCCGGCTCAGTGTCGTCCGGGCCGATCGCAGCGACGCGCCCCGCACGCGCCGTCGTGTTCTGATGACCGGGTGATCGTGGTGGGCGCCCTGCGCGCCGTCGTGACCTGGTTGGTCGGCGGGTACCTCGTCGCCGCGGCGACGGTGCTCGTGCCGGTGCTCGCCGTCTCGCGGTTGTTCTCCCCGGACGCCATCGACACGCACGCCGGCCTGGTCGCCCTGGTCGCCGCCGGTCCCGTCGCGGGGCTGGTCGCGACCTGGGGAACGCTGCGCGGCGTCGTCCAGGGCGCGGCGTTCGGCGGCGCGAGGGCGGCACCCCCGGACCTGGTCGCGGCGGTAGGCCGCGCGTGCCGGGCCCACCATGTGCGTCCTCCGGTCTGCTGGACCTCTCCTGGCCTGTCCCCCTCCGCACCACCGGTCGTGGTCCGCGGGATCCGCACCGCGCACGCCTACCTGCCGGCCGCAGCGGACACCCGCAGCGTCGACGACCTCGGCACCGCCGTCGCCCGGGCCGTGGCCGGCGGCGGCGCGTCCGCGCTGCTCGTGACGCTCGCGGTGTGCCGGTGGTGGCGGGTCTGGGTCGACGCCGTGCGCCTGTGTTCGTCGCCCGGCGACGTCGTACGCCGCGGCCGGGCGTCGGACTCCGCCGCGGTGGGTGCCCTGGGCGCCCGGATCGTCCTGCTGCCGTTCCTCGTACTGGCCGCGGCGTGCGCCGTCCCGGCCTGGATCGCCGCCCGCACCGCCTGCCTCGCCGTGGCCCCGAGCCGCCTGCAGGCCGCAGCCCAGGTGTTCGGGACCGTCGGCGGGCGTCCGCTCGTCGCGCAGGAGGTGGCGCGTCCCGAGGCCTTCGCCGACGTCGTCCCGTGCTCGGTCCAGCGCGGCGCCGGCCACACCACGACGCAGCCCACGGACGCCACGGACGACGGCCGCCCGACGTGGACGCGTGGCGGCCGCCCGGCCGAACTCGGGGCGGGCTTCGCGGCCCAGCCGCTCGCGTTGCTGGCGCTCGCGCTGCTCGTCCTCGCGCCCGCGGTCGGCTTCGTCGGCGACGCGGTGGCGGACCACACGACGTGGCCCGGCGAGCAGCGGGTGACCGCCGTGGTCGCCGGCGTCACGAACGGCCGCGACGACGCCGTCCTGGTCGACGTGTCCGAGAACAGCGTGGTCACGCTGGCGGTGCCGGGAACGGACTGGCGGCGGTCGTTCGACACCGCACGGTCGACGTTCGCCGTGGGCGAGCGGACCACCGTCGTGGTGGCCCGGGGCGAGGACCTCCGGGTCGGCCTCCCGGACGTCCGCTGGCTCGACCGCAGCACAGTGCAACGCTCGGTGGCGTTCGCTGTCCTGCCCGTGTTGCTCGCGTGGGGCGTCGTGGCCGCGCTCGGCCGGGTCGGGACGGGGCGGGCGGTGCACGACGACGCGCGACAGGTCCGTGCGAGCCAGGAGGAACTGCTCGCCTCACGGGAGGGGACCGACCCCGCAGCGGCAGCCGCGGTGGCGGCCCGGTGGCAACGGCGGGAGCAGCTCGCCGACCAGCGTCGGCCGTTCCTCGGCTGGGCCGCGGTCGCGATCGTCCCGACGTTGTTCGTCGGCTGGCTCGGGTCCTTCCCGGGCCGGTGGATCGGTGGCCTCGTCGACCACGGAGCCGGCGGACGCCAGATCGGGTTCCTGCTCGCGGCCGCCCTCGCCTACGCCGTGGCGCTGCTCGTCGGGCGCGCCGCACTGCGCCGCGCGGCCGACTCCCCCGGCGGCCGGCGCCGGGCCGGGGTCAGCCGAGGCGGCGGCTGAACCGCGACAGGTCGTCGCCGTCCGGCACCGTGCCCGTCACCGGTCCGACCGGGTCGACGCCGTTGTCCGCCGTGGGCGAGGTCGAACTCGAGCCGTAGGGCACGGTGCCGGTCACCGGCGGGACCGGGTCGGCGCCACCGGGCGGCGTCGGCGGGACGGACGTCGAGCCCGGCGGGACGGTCCCGGTGACGGGCGGGATCGGATCGGCCGAGCCCGGCGCGGTCGTGACGGGAACGCCGTCGGGGATCGTGCCGGTGACGCCGCCGCCGCTGGTGTCCGGCGGGAGCGGCGGGTCGAGGTCCCAGGCTGCGGCCGAGACCAGCTGACCGCGCGCGGCGATCATGTCCGAGTCGAGCTGCTCGCGCGCCTGGCGGGCCAGCATGTCGCGGTACTGCTGGTTGCTCACCATCCCCGACCCGGGGTACGCGTGGCCCTCGCTGGTGTCGATGCCCACCACCGTCTGGTGGTCGTGGAAGGCCTGGTTGAGGATCGATGCGGTGCCGGCGTCGGCCGCGGCGATCGCGTTGAGGGCGTCCGCGTGCTCGTTGATCGCGCCCGCCAGCGTGGCGAACGCGTCGGACGCCGCGCGCGCCGACGGCCCGCTCCACGCGATGTCGGCGGCGACCGCGCGGACGTTCTTCGCGATCATGTTGAGCCGGTCGACGGCCCCCTGCAGTTTGGCGACCCGCGCGTCGGCCGAGCCGGGGTTCGACCCGACGGCCGCGGCGAGGGCCAGCTGCTGTTCGTCGACAGAGGTCATGTCACTGCCCCGGGCTGGTGTCGGTGGGAGCGGGTGCCGGGCCGGAGCGTTGGTCGTCGAGCAGCGGCCGTTGCTCGTAGGCGATCCGACCCATCCGGTCACCCGCGCTCTTCTGGTCCAGCTGACTGATGAGCAGGTTCATCTCGGACTGGACGTAGTCGTCCTTGCCCTGGTAACGGGTCGCGGCGTCGTGCAGTTCGTCCCGGTAGCGGACGACGTCGGCCTTCACGCCCTGCAACACCTGGTCGTACGCCTCGATCGCGTCGACGTACGCGTTCGCGAAGTCCTGGCACGCCCCCTCGGTGCTCCACGCGCCCTTGTCGAGACCCTGGAGGTAGTGCACGAAGTCCCGGCAGAGGGAGGTCATCTCGTCGACCACGGTCGAGCTCATGATCCCGACGGCGCGGGCGATGCTGTCGAGTTCGACCTCGAAGTCCTCGTTGCCCACCCGCAGATCTCCTCCGACTCACCGGCACCCGGACCAACGGCCGCGGGTGATGACGACGCGATCCAGTGTTACCCGACCCGGGCCCGGCGGACGCGCCCGCGGCGACCGGACACCTGACCGGTCAGGCATCGGTGACGCCCCGCCGCGGTCACGAGGCGGACGGGCACCAGGCGAGTTGGACGACCTGCAACCCGTGCGCACGGCTGATCAGCTGCCCCCGGCCGGGCACGGCCAGGCTCGGCTTGACGTTGCCGATGAGCTGACCTTCGTCGGGGCTGCCCGAGAGCAGGATGCCGGGCGCGGCGAGATCCCGCAGCGCCTGGATCACCGGGTCGAACAACGCCCGTGACGCACCACCGGAACGGCGGGTCAGGACGAGGTGCAAGCCGACGTCACCCGCCTGGGCGAGCAGCGGCTGCAGAGCCGTGACCGGGTTGCCCATGGAGGTCGCGACCAGGTCGTAGTCGTCGACGAGGACGTAGACCTCGGCACCGCTCCACCAGGACCGGTTGCGCAACTGCTCGGCCGTGACGTCCGGACCCGGCAGGCGTCCGCGCAGGTACTGCGCGAGGCCGCCGAGTTCCTCGGTCGCCTGGTCGTGGGTGGTGAGGTACCCGGCGAGGTACTCCTCGGGGATCTCGCCCAGCAGCGCGCGCCGGTAGTCGACCGCGAAGATCTGGGCCTGCTTGGGCGTGTTGAGCCGCATGATCTCGTGCGCCGCGCCGCGCAGCAGCGCGGACTTGCCCGAGCCGCTGTCGCCGAACAGGTAGAGGTGCGGATCAGCCGCCATGTCCTGGCCGACCGGCCCGAGCGTGGCCTCGTCGATGCCGAGCAGCACCCGGCGGTCGTCCGCACCCGCCTGCGCCCGGACGGTGTCGAGGTCGATGCGGTCGGGCAGCAGGCGCAGCTTGGGCGGGTTCGGGCCCTTCCACGCCGTGCTGATCCGGGAGATGAGGTCGTCGACCCCGCTGCCGAGCGTGCCGGCGTCCTGGTCGGCGTCGATGCGCGGCAGGCCGGCGAGGAAGTGGTGTCGGCTCGCCACGATGCCGCGACCGGGCCGTTCCTTCGGCACGTTGGCCGCGACCTTGCGGTCGATCTCGGAGTCGGTGTGGTCGCCGAGGCGCAGTTCGATGCGGGTGCCGAGGGCGTCCTTGATCTGGGTGCGGAAGTCCATCCACCGGGCGGCCGCGACGATGAAGTGCAGGCCGAAGGTGAGGCCGCGACCCGCGAGGTCCTGCAACCGCGGTTCGAGGGTGTCGAACTCGGCCCGGATCGTGCTCCACCCGTCGATGACGAGGAACAGGTCGCCGTAGCCGTCGTCGAGGACGCTGCCGTCGGCGAGCAACTCGAACCGGCGACGCCGGTACGTCTCGATCGAGTCGATGCCGTGGCGCCGGAAGAACGTCTCCCGGTTGTTCACGATGCCCTCGATCTCGGCGACGACGCGCCGCACGACGTCGGGTTCGCTGCGGCTCGCCACGCCCGCGACGTGCGCGAGCTTGGCCATCGGGCTGAACGTGCCGCCGCCGAAGTCGAGGACGAAGAACTGGGTCTCGAGCGGGGTCCGGGTCAGCGAGATCGCGCTGACGACCGTGCGCGCGAGGGTGGACTTGCCGGTGCGCGGCGCCCCGACGATGGCCATGTGCCCGGCGGCGCCGCCGAGGTTGACCCACATGAGGTCGCGACGCTGCTCCAACGGCCGGTCGACGATGCCCAGCGGGAAGCTGATGCCGTCGGTGCCGCGCCAGCGGTGCGAGACCAGCCCGAGGCGCGGGTCCTCGGCGAGGTCCGGCATGAGCTGGTCGAGGGTGTCGGGGACGTCGAGCGGCGGCAGCCACACCTGGTGCGCGGCCGGGCCCTTGCCCCGCATCGCCGACACCGCGATGTCGAACTGCGCGCGCTTGTCCTCGGGTTCGGCGTCGTCGACGGGCTCGACGTCGACCGGGTCGGGTTCGGCCATGCGGCGGGTGAGGACGGGCGCGGCGCGGAACGGCACGATGCCGCCGCCGCCACCGGACGTCCCGCCCACCGAGGACGGGGCGCGGCGGCGGCGTGGTGGCGGGCCGGACACGTAGGCGGCCTTGAACTGCTCGAGCGTGGTCTGGTCGGGCTTGAGGTACCCGAGTCCCGGCACGGGCGGCAGCTCGTAGGCGTCGGGGACGCCGAGTACGGTGCGCGACTCCGCCGCCGAGAACGTGCGCAGGCCGATCCGGTAGCTCAGGTGGGAGTCCAGCCCCCGGAGCTTGCCCTCCTCCAGGCGCTGCGAGGCGAGCAGCAGGTGCATCGACAAGGACCGGCCGAGCCGGCCGATGGCGACGAAGAGGTCGACGAACTCGGGCTTGGCGGCCAACAGCTCGGAGAACTCGTCGGCCACGATGAGCAGCGCGGGCAACGGGGCGAGATCGGTGCGGCCGTCGGCGCGCGCCTTCTCGTAGTCGGTGACGTTGGCGAAGTTGCCCGACGCCCGCAGCAGTTCCTGCCGGCGCACCATCTCGCCGTGCAGGGCGTCCTGCATGCGGTCGACCAGGGTGAGTTCGTCGGCGAGGTTGGTGATGACGGCCGAGACGTGCGGCATGTCGGCCATGCCGGCGAAGGTGGCACCACCCTTGAAGTCGACGAGGACGAAGTTGAGTTGCTCCGAGCTGTGGGTCGTGGCGAGGGCCAGCACGAGCGTGCGCAGCACCTCCGACTTGCCCGAGCCGGTGGCGCCGATGATCAGGCCGTGCGGGCCCATGCCCTGCTGCGCCGATTCCTTGATGTCGAGAGACACCACCTGTCCCCCGGCGCCCAAGCCGATCGGCACCCGCAACCGGTCGCGGTTCAGCCGCGGCCGCCACGCCTGGTCGGGGTCGTAGTCGCGGACGTCGCCGAGGCCGAGGAGGTCGAACAGGTCGTTGGACTCCGCCAGCGGGTCCGAACGGCTCGGGCCGCCGCCCCCGCCGATCGTCAGCGGTGCGAGCCGGCGGGCCGTGGCCTCGGCCTGGGCGACCGAGACCTGGTCGGCGGCGCCGGGGATCCGTGGCTGGTCGGGGCGCAGCACCTCCAGGGCCGGCTGCCCCGCGGCCGGGCCGGTGCGCAGGGCGTCGCCGAGGGCGAGACGCATGCGGCCGGTGCCCTCGAGCTCGGCCCAGCGTTCGGGCAGTTCCAGCACGGTGATGCCGAGGACGCCGTCCTCGGTGACCACCGTGTTGCCGCTGGGGACCTCGCCGCCGTCGACGACGACGAGCACGTGGGGACCGGTGTACGACCCCCGCGGGCCGAAGCGGGGACGGTCACGCAGGTCCTCGGGCAGCAACGGTTCGAGGTCGCCGACCGACGGCGCGATCATGCGCGCGGGCCCGACACCGTCGGTCTCGCGGTCACTCTGGGTGTGGGGCAGCCACTTGGCCCACTCCCACGCGGGCAGCGCCGAGGGCGCCGCGACGACGGCCACGAGGAGTTGATCGGGACCGTGCATCGTCGCGGCCTCGAGCACCATCGCCCGGGCGAGGGCGCGGACCGGCTCCTCCTGGTCACCGGTGACCTCGATGCGCGAGTGTTCGCGGATGTCGATGCCGACCGGCAGGTCCGGCTGCATGCGGTGGGTGGACAGCAGCCGGTGCAGCGCCGACGCCGCGACCGGGTCCAACTGGACCATCGGCGGGGTCTCGGGCGGTTCGAGGGTGATGCACAACGGTTGCGCCGCCCGGCCGACACGGACCGTCAGGTGGTCGGCGTCGTCGGTGGCACGCTCCCAGACCCGCGTGCGTTCCTCGGCGAGCGCGGCGAGGTTCGAGGGGTCGGGGTGGGTCCAGGTCAGGTTGCGGCGTTGGCGGTCCGCGGCCTCCCGGATGGTGTCGCGCACCTCCGCGAGGTAGGCGAGGTACTCCCGCCGCGACTCCAGCACCTCGGCCTTGTGCTGCTGGCTCTGCCGCCAGCCGTTGACCCCGACGAACCCCAGCGACGCGATGAGGAACATGCCCGCGGCCAGGTAGCCCTTCGGCCCCGGCGAACTCGCCGCGACGAACACGATCGAGCCGATGCTGCCCAGCGCGGGCAGCAGGTTCATCAGCAGTCCGCTGGAACCCTCGGACGGCTTGATCTCCGGCGGCGGCTGCATGACGATCCGCCCGGTCGGCACCTCGGGCGGGGTCAGCCGGGGTCCGCGACGCAACGTCACCGCCATCAGTTCAGGCCTCTCCTCGGTGCTGGTGGTGACGCGTGACGATCACCGGGGCGCGGTCGATCTCGGGTGCGGTCATTCTCGGGGATGCGGCTCGCCACGGCGATCCGAACGGCCCCGACGAGCGGTCTACTCGTCGTCGGCGAGGCCGTCGTACCAGTTCTCCTCGTCCTCCTCGGTGAGGAACGTGCGGTCGCGGTCCCGGTCATCGCCGTTGCCACGACCGCCGGCGCCGGCCGCGCCGGCCGCACCGCCTCGCCCGCTCGTGCCGCCCGCCC